>DAOTYM010000258.1:0-2355 GCA_034434775.1 Anaerolineae bacterium
CAGGTGCACGGGGCCCATTATACCAGGTTGCTGCCGATTTGTCACATCGGCCCTGCCTGTGGCCGGGGCGTTCCAGGGGTGACCCTTCCTGCGCACCTGGTCGCGAGGTGGGCCTGCTCTGTTGTGACCTCGTGCACGGGATCCTTCTTCGCCTCGCCTTGTCGGAGCCGTCAACGAATGAAGAAACGAATAAACGAATGGCTTGCGCCTGCGCCCAGTCCATTCGTGTATTCGTTCCTCCCCATTCGTTGACGGCTCTCTTCTACCTCTAGATCAAATGTGACCCACTTCGCCTTTTGGTTGTCAAGAGGGCCGACTTGTGCTAAACTACCCTCCTGACGAAAGAACGTCAACCTGGTCGCCCATTGGCGGGGCAAGGTCCCGGTGCCGACGCGCCGGAGGAGGCTGCCCAAGCCCTGAGCAACTCCGTCCCGCATCGGGTGTTCACCTATCAGACGGGCGCAACTGGCGCAAAGGCACCGCGATCGGAGGAACCGAATGACATCCCACCTTCCCGAACATTGGAACGGCAGGCGCGTGGTCATCACCGGCATGGGGGCCGTCACCTCCCTGGGCAACGGCGTGGAAACCTACTGGAGGGGGCTCCTGGAAGGGCGTTCGGGCGTGGGGCCCATGACCTACTTTGACGTCTCGGAGTACCCCACCCGCATCGCCGCCCTGGTCAAGGACTTTGACCCCCTGGACTTCATGGACCGCAAGGATGCCAAGCGGACGGCCCGCTTCACCCAGTACGCCTGGGCCGCGGCCGCCGAGGCCATCGCCCAGGCACGGCTGGACCTGTCCAAAGAGGACCCCTTCCGGGTCGGGGCGGAGATCGGGAGCGCGGTCGGCGCGCTGGAGGTCATTGAACAGCAATCCCACATCCTGCGGGAACGGGGGCCGAGGGCCATTGACGCTGTGGGGGGCATCACGGTCCTCATCAACATGGCCCCCTGCCAGATCGCCATCGGCTTTGGCCTCCGCGGCCCGGCCAACTCCCCCGTGGCGGCCTGTGCGACGGGGATCGTGGCCGTCGGCGAGGCCACGTCCCGCATCCGGCGGGGCGAGGCCGACGTGATGCTGGCCGGGGCCTCGGAGTCGCTCCTCACCCCCCTGGCCTACGCCGCCTTCTCCAAATTGGGGGCCCTCTCCCGCCAGAACGACCAGCCGGAGAAGGCTTGCAAACCCTTTGACGTCAACCGGGACGGCATCGTGATGGGCGAGGGGGCCGCCGTCCTGGTGTTGGAGACGCTGGAGCACGCTCTAAAGTGCGATGCCCACATCCTGGCCGAAGTCGTGGGGTACGGCCTGACGGAAGATGCCTACCACATGGCCGCCCCTGAGCCGGACGGCACGTCCGCCGCCCGCGCCATGCAGAACGCCCTCGCGGAGGCCCGCCTGGAGCCGGGGGAACTGGGCTACATCTGCGCCCACGGCACAGGGACGGAACTCAACGACCCAGCGGAGACCAAAGCCATCAAGAAGGCTCTTGGTGACGAGGCCTACCGAGTGCCCATCAGTTCCGTCAAGTCCGTGGTGGGGCACATGTTGGGCGCGGCAGGGGCCATCTCGGTCGTGACCCTGGTCAAGGTCATCCAGGAGGGCATCCTGCCGCCCACCCGCAACCTGGAGACGCCCGATCCGGAGTGCGACCTGGACTACATCCGAGGGGAACCCCGCTACCAGAAGGTTGAAGCAGCGGCGGCTAACGCCTTCGGGTTCGGCGGTCAGGACGCCTGTTTGGTCGTGAGAGCGTTCCGAGGGTAGGGGGATGAGGCTTGCCGTGCGAGGCAGCGTTGGCCCGAGGATGGGACCTTCCATGAAGCAGAGGCTTGCTGCGCTGGCCCTTTTGATCGTGGGGATGGCCCTGGGGGTGCCCTTTGCGGTGCAGGCTGGCCCGGCCCACCAGCCGCCGGGCCAGGGAACCGTGGCGGTCATCGCGTCGCCCAAGGACAACGCCATCCTGCGGGGGCGGGTAGTGATCACCGGCTCGGCAGATGACCCCAACTTCTGGAAGTACGAGGTGCACTACGCCCGCGAACCCGTGGGCGAGAACTGGGTCCTCATCGGCACGGTGCACGAACAGCCGGTCATCAACGGGGTGCTGGAAACCTGGGATACCACCCTCGTGCCGGATGGAGCCTACAGCCTCCGGCTGCGGGTGGTGCGGCGCGACGGCAACTACGACGAACGGTACGTGCGGGGCCTCAGCGTGGTCAACGCCCAGCCCACCGAGACGCCCACGCCCGTTGTAGAGGTCACACCCACACCCACCATCACGCCCACGCCTCTCCCGCCCACGCCCACGGTCATCATTGAGCAGCCGGTGGTGCCCACGCCCACCCCGCGGCCCAC
>DAOTYM010000259.1:0-2292 GCA_034434775.1 Anaerolineae bacterium
GCACCCCGGCCAGCACGAGGGCGAACAGGAAGTAGTTCCACGAGAAGATGAAGGACAGGATGGCCGAGACGGCCAGCCCCGGGACGGAAAGGGGGATGGCGATCTGGGTGAGGACTTGGAAGATGGAACATCCATCTATGAGGGCTGCCTCTTCTACGTCCGGGGGCAGTTCCTCAAAGAAGGAAATCATGAGCCAGACGATGACAGGCATGGTGATGACGGTGTGGGTGGCGATGAGGGTCAGGTAGTTGTCCGTGAGTTGAAAGCGGATGGCCACGATGTACCAAGGGATGAGGAAGAGGACACCGGGGGCCATGCGGGCGACAAGGGTCAGGAAGGCCCAGCGCTGCATCTTGTACCGCGCTGCGGCATAGGCCGCGGGGACGCCGAGGAGCATGCCCAAGAGGGTGGAGCCAGTGACGATGATGAGGCTGTTGAGAGCGTAGCGGCCGAAGGTGTAGCGCCCCAGGAGGTTGCGGTAGTTATCCCCGGTCAGGGGCGCGAGGAGCCGCGGCGGGTAGGCTACGATGTCCACGTTGTGCCGCAGGGAGGAGAGCACCATCCAGAAGAGGGGAAACAGCGTGATGGCCAGGACCCCGAAGATCTGGAGGTAGGTCAGCGCCGCCGAGAGCCTGCGTGCCCGCCGAGAGGATGCCGACGCGCTCATAGTGCGCTCCTTGCAGGATGATGCCGAAGAGCCCGGACGTGAGGAGGACCAGGCACAGGAGGACCAGCATGATGCTGCTGGCGTAGCCGATCTGCGAGAAGAGGATCCCCTGGGTGAAGGCGTACACGTTGAGCGACATGGAGGCGTTCACCGGGCCGCCCTGGGTCATGATGTAGATGCTGTCAAAGATGCGCATCAGGTCCACCGTCCGCAGCATCGCCGCCACGAGGATGGCCGGCCGCAGCAGGGGCAGGGTGATGTACCGCAAGATCTGGAACGAAGACGCCCCGTCAATCAGAGCCGACTCAAAGGGCTCCGTGGGGAGGGATTGCATCGCCCCCGTCACGATCAGGGTGATGAAGGGAGTCCACTGCCACACTTCTACGAGGATGATGCTGGGGACCACCGTGCGCGGGTCCGAGAGCCAGGGTTGCGGCTTCGCCCCCGCCGCCTTCAGGAGGTAGTTCATGAGGCCCTGGGCGGGGTCGTACATCTGCACGAAGATGAGCCCCACGGCCACCGAGGGGATGACGGCCGGTGCGAAAGCCAACATGCGCAGGGGGCCGATCCCGCG
This sequence comes from Anaerolineae bacterium, assembly GCA_034434775.1. Classification (GTDB taxonomy): domain Bacteria; phylum Chloroflexota; class Anaerolineae; order DTPP01; family DTPP01; genus DAOTYM01. The sequence goes on from DAOTYM010000259.1 coordinate 1,242, forward strand.
CAGTTTCTGCCCCAGGAGGATCCCGGCGTACGTCCCCAGCACCACTTCCAGGGAAAGGGCCACCACGTAGATGGTCAGGGTGACCTGGAGGGCCCTGTGGAACACAGGATCCTGGAAGGCGCGGGCGAAGTTGGCTAGGCCCACGAACTTCGCGGGCACGGTGCTCGCCAGGCGGAAGTCCGTGAGGGCCAGATACGCGGCGTATCCGAACGGGAACCCCACCATGAGCACGGAGAACAGGGCCGCCGGGGCAACCATGAGCGCTGGCATGAGCTGCTCTCGGCGGCTCAGGAGGGCCTGGAGAAAGTGGGGCAACGGGCCCCGCCGTGCGGCGGGACCCGCTGCCTCTGTCGCTTCAGGGGTAGGCGTCAGCGTTCTGCCCATCAGGTTGTCCCCCGCCACTGCGCAGCCGTTAGTGCTCCAGTTGGTTCAGTTGCTCGTCCGCCTTCTTGGTGGCTTCTTCAAGGGTCATCGTGCCCAGGTAGATGGCGTCAATCATGTCGCCCACGATCTGGCGGACGGTGGGCTGCTCCACAGCCGGCGGGCCGACCTGGCCAGAGCCCTTCTCCACGATGTGCTGCAGGGTCTCGGTCCACTCACGCCAGATGGGGTCGTCTTCCACCAGTTTGGCCTTCCACTCGGGCGTCTGCCAAGAGGAGGCACGAGGGCTGGCGATCCCCTTCAGTTGGAGCCGGGCCTGCATCTCCGGGCTTGTGGACCAGACCATGAAGAGCCACGCCGCTTCTTTGTGCTTGGAGAAGGCGTTGATGCTGTTGCCCCACTGGAGCACTGTGGGCACGTCGTGGCCTCCAGGGCCTGGCGGGTAGGGCTTCACCCCCACCTTGCCGATAACCTGGGAGGTGTTGGGGTCCAGGATGGTGGAGATTTCGTTGGTGGACTCAATCTCCATGCACACCTGCCCAGAGGCCATCAGGGCGGAGGACTGGGGGTAACTGTAGGTCACGAAGCCCGGTGGCCCGTACTTCATGGCCAGGTCCACGTAGGCCTGGAGGGCCCGCTGGCAGTTGGGGCTAGAGAGCTGCGAGTTCCA
>DAOTYM010000260.1:0-11937 GCA_034434775.1 Anaerolineae bacterium
GCGCCCCGTCGGCTGCTGCTGAACGGCAACCAGGCCTTCGCGATGGGCGCGCTGGCGGGTGGCTGCCGCTTCGTCTCCGGCTATCCGATGACGCCGGGGAGCCCCGTCCTGGAGTGGATGGCCGCCCACGCGGCCGAGTACGGCGTTGTCACCCTGCAGGTGGAGGACGAAATTGCCGCCCTCTGTATGGCCATTGGCGCCGGGTATGCCGGGGTGCGGGCGATGGCCCCCACCTCCGGCGGTGGCTTCTCCCTGATGGTGGAAGCCCTGGGTCTGGCCGGGATGACGGAGGTCCCCGTCGTTGTCTACGAGGCCCAGCGGCCCGGCCCCTCCACCGGCCTGGCGACCCGCACGGAGCAGGGCGACCTCCTCTTCGTCCTCCACGCCTCCCAGGGCGAGTTCCCGCGCATCATCCTGGCCCGGGGACGGTGGAGCAGGCCTTTGAGGCGGGCTGGCGGGCCTTCAACTTCGCCGAACGCTACCAGTGCCCGGTCATCGTCCTCTCCGACCACAACCTGGCGACTTCCCTGCGGGACCTCCCGCCGGAGGCCCTGGACTTTGCGGCGGTGCAGGTGGACCGGGGCGCGCTCCTCAGCGAGGCCGACCTGGACGCCCTGGAGGGGGAGTACCTGCGCCACCGCATCACCGAGGACGGCATCTCGCCGCGGGCCCTCCCTGGGCATCCCAAGGCGGTCTACGCCACCGCCAGCGACGAGCACGACGAGCGCGGCCACATCTGCGAGGAGGCCCAGAACCGCGCGCGCCAGATGGACAAGCGGATGCGCAAACTGGAGACAGCGCGGGCCCAGATGCGCCCACCCGTGCGTTACGGCCCGGAGGAGGCGGACTACACCTTCCTCTGCTGGGGGTCCACCTACGGCCCCTTGCGGGAAGCGGTGGACCTCCTGAATGCCGACGGCGTGCGGGCGAACCTGTTGCACCTGGTGGACGTGTGGCCCTTCCCCGCCGAGAAGGTGCAGGCAGCCCTGGCCAAGGCCGGGAAGACGGTCATGGTGGAGGGGAACCACAGCGGGCAGATGGAGCGCCTGCTGCGCATGGAGACCGGCCACCAGACCTGGGCCCACATCCGCAAGTACGATGGCCGGCCCTTCTCGCCGGAGTACATCCTGGCCCACTTTGAGGAGGTGAGGCGCCATGGTTGACGTGAAGGACTTCGCCAGCCCTGTACGGCCCACCTGGTGCCCCGGCTGCGGCAACTTCGGCATCTGGAACGCCCTCAAGCGGGCCCTGGCCGAACTGGGCCTGGCTCCGCACCAGGTGATGATCGTCGGCGGCATCGGCTGCGGCAGCAAACTGCCCGACTACACCCGCGCCAACGGCTACATGAGCCTCCACGGGCGGACGGTGCCCGTGGCGAGCGGCATGCGCCTCGCCCACCACGGGATGACGGTCATCTGCACCCACGGCGACGGCGACGCCTACGCCGAGGGGCTGGGGCACATGCTCCACTGTGCCCGCCGCAACCTCCGCCTCGTGGACATCGTGCAGGACAACCGCATCTACGGCCTCACCAAGGGCCAGTACTCCCCCACCACGGAGCAGGGCCGCGTCACCGGGACCTCGCCCCACGGCTCCCTGGAACTGCCGGTGAACCCCCTGGCCCTGGCCATCGCCGCTGGGGCGACCTTCGTCGCCCGCTCCTGGTCCGGCGACGTGGCCCACCTTGCCGAAACCATCGTCCAGGCGGTCCAGCACCGCGGCTACGCCCTGATAGACGTCCTCCAGCCGTGCGTCACCTTCAACCGGCCCTACGACTACGACTTCTACCGGCCGCGGGTGTACAACGTGAACGATGACCCCGCCTACGACCCGACAGACCGGATAGCGGCCTTCCAGAAGGCCCAGGAATGGGGGGAGCGCATCCCCATCGGCATCCTGTACCGGGTGGAGGACCGCCCCACCTACGAAGAGCAGGACGTGGCCCTAGTCGCCGGCCCCCTGGTCAAGCAGCCCTTCCGCGCCTGGACCGAGGCGGACTACGAAGCCCTGCGGCAGGAGTATATGTGACATGGCCCAGAGATACGTCATCGTCGGGAACGGGGTGGCCGGCGTGACCGCGGCGCGCACCATTGCTGCCGCGGACCCGGGCGCCGAGATCCAGATGTTCTCCGCGGAACCCTACCCCTACTACAGCCGCCCGCGCCTTTGGGAGTACCTGGCCGGCACCATCGGCCTGGAGGACCTCTATTTCTATCCCCCTGAGTGGTACGAACGGCGGGGCATCCACGTGCACCTGGGCCGGGCGGTGGCGCGCCTGGACCTCGCCCACCGGGAGGTGCTCCTGGCGGACGGGACGGCCGTGCCCTACGACCGGCTCCTCCTGGCCACAGGGGCGCGCTCCTTTGTGCCGCCCATCGCCGGCGCGGACAAGAAGGGGGTCTTCACCCTGCGCACCATTGACGACGCCCAGGCAATGAGGGCGTGGGCCCAGGCAGGGTGCGCCCGGGCCATCGCCATTGGCGGGGGCCTCCTGGGCCTGGAGACGGCGCGGGCCCTGCGCCTTCTGGGCCTGGAGGTGACGGTGGTGGAGATGTTCCCCTACCTCCTGCCCCGCCAGTTGGACCCCCAGGGGGCCGCTGTGCTGGCCACCCTCATCCAGGAGATGGGCCTCTCCATCGTCACGGGGGTGACCACGGAGGCCATCCTGGGCCAGGACCGCGCCACGGGCATCCGCCTGAAGGACGGCCGGGAGATCCCCGGCGACCTCATCCTCATCTCGGCTGGGGTGCGCTCCGAGGTCGGTTTGGCGCGGGAGGCCGGGCTCACGGTCAACCGGGGCACGGTGGTGGACGCGTACCTCCGCACGGGCGCCGATGGGGTCTACGCCGCGGGCGATGCAGCCGAGTTCCAGGGGGTGGTGTACGGCATCATCCCCGCGGCCATTGAGCAGGCGCGGGTGGCCGGCGCGCACATGGCCGGGGAAGCCGTGGAGCCCTACCGGGGGACCGTCCCGTCCAACACCCTGAAAATTGTGGGGATTGACCTCACCTCGGTGGGGGTGGTCAGCCCCGAAGGCGAGGGGTATCGGGAACTGCGCTGGCAGGACGGGGCCGGCCGCCGCTACAAGAAGTTCGTCCTGCGGGACGGCCGCCTGGTGGGGGCCATCCTCCTGGGCGACAAGGCCGATGCGGCGACGGTGAGCCAACTCATCGCCAGCGGCGTGGACGTCTCCGCCCACGCCCACGAACTGCTGGAAGAGGGATTTGACCTCAAGGCACTGTTGAACCAATAGCGAAAGGAGAGACGCGATGGCGAAGTGGGAATGTCTGGCCTGTGGCTACATCTACGACCCGGAGAAGGGCGACCCAGATGGCGGCATCCCGCCCGGGACCCCCTTTGAGGACCTGCCGGACGACTGGGTCTGCCCCCAGTGCGGGGTGGGCAAGGACATGTTTGAGAAGGTGGAAGAGTAACAAGGGCCCTGTCCAACCCAGAGGAGCGGGGGCGGTGGCGGAAAGCACCGCCCCCGTTTCGTTCGGCCAGCGCGGGGCGCCTTGCCCCACAGAGCCTGGCCCTGAGCCCTGGTTTGAATCGGTTGGCTCCCCCAACGAGTGGGCTCACGAACGGCCGAAGGGGGGCTCCCCGGCCCGCACCATGCGCTCCAGTTCCTGGAGGGCGGCGCGGGCCTTCTGGGCGGCGTCGGGGTCGGCCTGCTCCAGGCCCAGCGCCTCAAACTCCGCTTCGTCCAGGCGCAGGGTCCGGCCGTCGGGGTAGACGAAGAGGTCCAGCACCAGGTCCACGCAGCGCAACTCCTGGTGGTCCAGGGTCGCTGGCCGGCAGACGTTGCAGTACCACCCCTTCAGCCGGCCCTCAGCGCTGCGGATCTCAAAGATGTTGTACCACCGGTCGCGGTAGAACCGTTCCGTCCACCGGTCTTCGGGCTCCAGGAGGATGTACCCCAGGTCATAGGGCGGGCGGCCCCAGCGGGCCTGGAGCCGGATCTCGCTCCCGTCGTCCGCGACCAGGCGCGCCGGGTAGCGGATGACCTCGCGGCCGTGCACATCCACCTTGACCACGGTGATGGGCTCGCCCTCGGCGGTCACAGGGGCACCTCCTCGGGCAGGCCGGCGGTGAGGGCGGCCAGGAGCCGCTCCTTGAGTTCCATGAAGGGGCCGGTGCAGGTGAGGGTCCGATCGCGGGGGCGGGGCAGGGGGACCTCCACCTCCATCTGGATACGCCCTGGGCGGGGCGTCATGACGAAGACGCGGTCGGCCAGGAAGACGGCCTCCTCCACGTCGTGGGTCACGAAGAGGATGGTCTGGCGGAAGCGCGCCCACACCCGCAGGAGCCATTCCTGGAGTTGGGCGCGGGTCAGGGCATCCAGGGCGCCGAAGGGCTCGTCCAGGAGCATCACCTCCCGGTGGCAGAGGAAGGTCCGCAGGAGCGCGGCCCGCTGCTTCATGCCGCCGGAGAGGGTGGCGGGCAGGGCGTGTTCAAACCCCTGGAGCCCGAAGAGGGGCATGAGGGCCAGGGCCTCTTCCCGGGCCGCCCGCAGGTCCTGGCCGGCCACCTCCGGTCCCAGGATGACGTTCTCCAGCACCGTCCGCCAGGGGAGGAGGAGGTCCCGCTGGGGCATGTAGGCCAGGCGCCCCAGGCGTTCGGGCGCGGGCTGTCCGTCCAGGAAGATCTCGCCCTGGTCCGGCTGGAGCAGGCCGCAGGCGATGTTGAGGAGGGTGCTCTTGCCACAGCCGCTGGGGCCCACCAGGGTGACAAATTCCCCTTCCCGCAGGGCCAGGGAGACGTCTTCCAGGGCCACGACCAGCCGCCCATCCACGCGGAACCGCTTGGTGATGCCGCGGAGTTCCAGTTTGACTGGCCGTGCTGCGCTGCTTGGTGCCATAGGTCCTCCTCAGCAACCGGGGTGCGGGGACATTCTACCACGTCACCCCTGAGAGGCAAGCCGCCCGATGGGGAAGGGCGAGGTTGTAGGGGCGATTCATGAATTGCCCCTACCGCCTTTCGGCTGCCGGTTCAAATCCTGTAGGGGCAAGGCATGCCTTGCCCCTACGCGAGGGCAAACACGTAGGGGCGCACGGCCGCGCGCCGCTACGCCCCTTCTTGACATCCGGCTCCCCCTTTGCTAGACTACCTCGCCGTCACCGGCGAGGGGTTCCCCCTCGCCCCAGCCTTCCGGCATCATCCCAAGCCCCAAGGAGAGACGCAGCATGGCGCAAGACCGGTGGACCCTTCTCGGCCCCATAGCCCCAGGCGGGACGGTGGTCGGCCTGGCGGCCGACGGCGGGGGCCGTTTCTGGGCCGCAACCTGGGCCGGCCTCTTCCGGGAGGGTGAGGGAGGGTGGCTCCCCGCCCCGGCCGCGCCCCCCTTCTCCATGCTCGGAGGGGTGTGGACCGCGGGTCGCTACCTCTTCGCCGCCGGCCTCCCCAGCGGCCTGGCTCGCTCATCCGACGGCGGGCAGACGTGGGACCTCTGCTGGCTGGACGAGGTGGAGGCCCCCGTCCTCTGCCTGGCGGCCTCGCCAGACGTGGACCAGGACGGCGTGCTCCTGGCCGGGACGGAGGGCGGCGGCGTCCTGCGCTCGGAGGATTGGGGGCGCCGCTGGCGGCGCGCCAACGTGGGCCTCCAGGACCTGGCGGTGACGGCCGTGGCCTGCGCCCCGCAGTGGGACCGGCGCGAGGTCGCCTTCGCCGTCACCCCCAGCGGCCTGTACCGCTCCTCCAGCGGCGGCCGCGCCTGGAAGCCCGCCCCCGGCTGGACGGCCGCCTCGCCCCCCATCCAGGCCTTCGCCCTCGTCCCGTGGCCGGAGGAGCCGGGGTTCCTCCTCTTCGCCGCCACGGAGGAGCAGGGCCTCTTCCGTTCCACCGACGGGGGCCGCTCCTTCCAGCCCTTGGGCGGCCCCACACCTGCCTACGCCCTGTGGGCCAGCCCCGATCTCGCCCACGATGGAGCCCTCCTCCTCGTCGCCGGGGAGGGCGTCTTCCGCTCCGAGGATGGCGGTGAGACCTGGCACCCGGTGCTCCCCGAAGCGCCCTCTATCCTTTGCCTGGCCGCGGCTGGTGACCGGCTGGCCGCTGGCCTCCAGGAGGAGGGCCTCCTCCTTTCGGAGGACCAGGGCCGCACCTGGCACCAGGAGGAGGCCTTCGTCGGCCGGGGCCTGGCGCGCCTGTGCGCAGCGGGGGGCCGCCTCCTCGCTTTCGGAGCCATGGAGGGCGCGTGGTGGACGGACGACGGGCAGGAATGGCAGCCCCTCCCTGGACTGGCCCCCGAGATGCTCCCCCTGGCCTCGCTGGAGGCCGCGGAGGGAGCCGAAGGCCTGGTGGTCCTGGCGGGCACGGCAGCCGGGCTTCTGGCCTGGCACGGCGACGCGGGCCCCCAGGCCCTGGGCGAGGGGACGTTCGCCTCTGGGGGCATGGTCACGGCCCTGGCCTTCTCCCCCGCCTTCGCTCAGGATGGCCTCATCTGGGCGGGGCAGGAGGGCGGCTCCCTCTGGCGCTCCCGGGATGGCGGGGCCACCTGGGAGGGCCTCGGCCAGCCCTTCGGCGAGGGCGTCGTGGTGGCCCTGGCCCCCTCGCCCCGGTTCCCCAAGGAGGGCCTCCTGGTGGCGGCCACCCACCGCCCCCAGGCCCGCCAGACCCTCCTCTGGCGCTCCCGGGACGGCGGCGCGACGTGGGAGGAGTGGACCTCCCAGGAGTCGGGGTGGCCGCGGGTCACCCTGGTGGTGGAGGGAAAGGACGGGGTGAAGTCGTGGGCCGGCGTGGAACACCTGGTGCTCCAGCCGGTCTACCGGGGGTGGACCGGCCACCCGGTGGTGGAGCCCCCGGCCCGGGTCGTGCGGGTCCTCCTCACCCCGGAAGGCGATGTGGTGGCCGCGACGAGCCAGGGCGTCTACCGCTCGCGCAACGGCCGCATCTGGAAGCCCTGGAACGAGGGCCTGCCGGAGGGGGTGGGCCTCCTGGACGTGGCCCTGGCCGCCCCCGGAGGCCAGGAGCGGGCCTACTGGGGCCTGGGGGCGGGTGGGGTCCTGTGGCGGCGTCCAGCGTGAGGAAGTAAGGAGGGCCTGCCCGTGGATGAGCCGGAGGTGGTCATCACCACCGACGGGGCCTGCAAGGGGAACCCCGGCCCAGGGGGATGGTGCGCGGTCCTGCGCTGCGGCCGCCACCAGAAGGTGCTGCGCGGCGGTTCCCCCTACACCACCAACAACCAGATGGAGATGACGGCGGCCATTGAGGCCCTGCGCGCCCTGCGCCGGCCCAGCCGGGTGCTCCTCCGCACCGACAGCCGCTACCTGGAACACGGCATCACCCGCTGGCTGGCCCGCTGGAAGCGCAACGGCTGGCAGACCTGGAGCCGCAGGCCGGTCAAAAACCAGGACCTGTGGCGGGAACTGGACCGTCTGATGGAAGAGCACCAGGTCCAATGGGAGTGGGTGCAGGGCCACATCGGCGACCCGGACAACGAAGTGGCCAACTTCATCGCCCGGGAGGAAGCGGAGAAGCAAGCACGGAGCCGCGTGCGGAAGGGCCGCCGCCCTTGAGCGAGGACCGGAGCGGAAGAGCATGGCCGTGAACACAGGTGCACGGGGAACTGCCATCCCCTCCCCCTTGCAATATCTAACCCCCCTGACCGAGGAGATCGGGCCGCGGGGGTCCACCACGGACCAGGAGGCTGCAGCCGCCGACTACGCTTGGCGTACCCTCCAGGCCCTGGGCCTCCAGCGGGTCCGGCTGGAACGCTTCCTGAGCGCGCGCTCTGCCTGGCGCCCCTACGCCGTCCTCAGCGCCCTGGGGGTCCTGGCAAGCGGCATCTACCCCCTCTACGGCCGGTGGACGGCCCTGGCCGCGGCCTTCTTGGCGACCTTCGCCATCGTCTGCGCCCTGGCCGAACTGAACTTCCAGGATAACCCCGTCCGGGCGCTCCTCCCCAAAGGCCCCAGCCAGAACGTCATCGGCATCGTCCCCGCCAGGCTGGTGCCCAAGCGGAAGGCTGTCCTGGTGGCCCACCTGGATACCCACCGCATGCCCTGGCTCTTTGGGTCGCGGGGGCGGGTGGTCCTGTTCGCCGTCATGGTCATCCTGGGGTTCGTCGGCGGGGCGCTGAACATCGCCCTGTTCGCCCTGGGCGCGGTCACCGGCTGGCCTTGGATCTTCCCCGCCTCCCTGGGACCCGCTGGCATCCTCCTCCTCTGCTGCCTGGCCTGCCTCCAGGCCGACTGGACCCCCTATTCTGTGGGGGCCAACGACAACGCCTCGGGCGTGGGCGTCGTCCTCCACCTGGCCCACCTGCTCAAGGAGCAGCCCCTTCTGGAGACGGAGGTCTGGGTGCTCCTCTCCGGGTGCGAGGAGGTCGGCTGCTACGGGATGCGCGACTTCCTGGATCGCTACGGCAGCATGCTCCGGGATGCCTACTTCCTGAACTTTGAGGGGGTGGGGGTGGGCACGCTGCGGTACGCCACCCGCGAGGGGATGACCTTCCCGTATTTCAGCGACGCCACCCTCCTGGACGTGGCCGAGGCGGTGGCTGCCCGCCACCCCGCCTGGCAGGTGAGGCCCAAGGTCCTGGCGGCCGGCTATACCGAGACGGGGCTGGTAGTGCAGCGGGGCTTCCGGGGCATCACCCTCGTCTGTCTGGACGAGGGCGGCTTCCTCCCGTATTGGCACCAGGTGGGGGACACGTTGGACAAGTTGCAGCCGGAGGCCCTGGAGCGCGCTGCCCTCTTCGCCTGGGAGATGCTCCAGGAACTGGACCGCCGGGCGCCGTGAGGTGTTCGCAAGGGTGCTCGTTGACGGGCGGAGGCAGGTGGCCAAGGGGGCCCTGCAGGGCCTTGCTCGCTGGGAGGGGGGTGCGGTGCTCCTCCTGGCCCTGGCGGCGCGCCTTGACCGTCTGGATGGGCAGAGCCTCTGGGCCGACGAGGGAAACAGCGCGGCCCAGGCCCTGCGCTCCCTGCCGGAGATCGCCCAGCGCGCTGCTGCCGACATCCACCCTCCCCTCTACTACTGGGCCCTGCACCTGTGGGTGCGCCTCTTCGGGACGGGCGAAGCCGCTCTGCGGGGCCTCTCGGTGGTGGCAGGTGTGGTGGCGGTCTGGGCGGTCTGGGCTTGGGCGCGGCGCGTGGGCGGGGGCCTGACCGGGTTCCTGGCCGGGCTCCTGGCGGCCCTCTCGCCCTTCGCCGTGGCCTACAGCCAGGAGGCCCGGATGTACATGCTCCTGGCGGCCCTGGCCAATGCGGGGTGCCTCCTCCTGGCCTGCTCCCTGGACGCGGAACGCCAGGGGCGCGCTCCAGCCCTCGGGCTCCGCGCCGCCTATGTGGCCGTCTGTGCGGCGGGGCTCTACACCCACTACACCTTCCCCCTGGTCTGGGCCACTTACAACCTGGCCTACGGCCTCTCCTTTTTGGAGGAGCCGCTCCGCAGCAGGTGGAAGGAGCGGTTCCTCGCCTGGGCGCTCCTGCAGGGGGTGGTCCTGGCCCTTTTCGCCCCGTGGCTCCCCACCGCGTGGGGGCGGCTCGCGGCGTGGCCCGCGGTGCAGGCTCCCCTGCCACCCCTCCAGGCCCTGCGCCAGGCCGGGGCCTGGCTTGTGGCCGGCCCGTGCCCGGGCGCGGGCGCGTGGCCCTGGCTCCTGGGCGCGCTGGGGGTGGCCCTCCTGGGAGCCTGGGCGCTGGCGCGGGATGCCGCCCAGCCCGAGGGGCCGGGCCTGGGGAGCGCGCTCCTGCCGGTCCTGGCTGTGGTCCTCCCCGTGGGGGCCATTGTCGCCCTGGACCTCACCAGGCCGGCCTACTTCAAGTTCCTCCTGGTGGCCGATGGTCCCCTGGCGGTGCTCCTGGCGCGGGGGTGCTGGCCGTGGCCGCGCTCCGGGCCCCAGAAGCATGGGACGGCCGTGGGGCAGGCGGCCTGGCTCCTCGTCGGGTTGGGCTTCCTCCTGGGGGCGCGTCTCGGGGGCCTCCAGGCCTATTATGCCGACGAGTCCTGCGCCCGGGATAACTACCGGGGCATGGCCGCCTACATCGCGGCTGTGGCGCGGCCCGGGGACGCGGTCCTCCTCAACGCGCCGGGGCAGGAGGAGGTCTTCAGGTACTACGACCGGAGCAACCTGCCGGTGTATCCCCTGCCGCGCCAACGTCCCCCGGACCCAGCCGAGACGCAGGCAGAACTGGAGGCCCTTGCCCAGCGGCACCGGCGGGTCTTCGCCCTCTTCTGGGCCACGGACGAGAGCGACCCCAGCCGCCTGGTGGAGACCTGGCTGGACGAGCACGGCTACAAGGCCCTGGACGCCTGGCAGGGGAACGTGCGTTTCGTGGTCTACGCCCTCCCCGCGGAGGGCCAGGAGGTGCGCTGGAGGCCCCTCCAGGCGCGCTTCGGCGAGGGGATCTGGCTGCGGGGGTACGCCCTCTCGGAGGCGCGGGTGGCCCCTGGCGACATCCTCCAGGTGGCGCTCCTGTGGGAGGCAGAGGCGCGGCCGGCCGAGCGCTACAAGGTCACGGTGCAGGTGCTGGATGGGCGGAACCAGGTCCTGGCCCAGCGGGATGCGGAGCCGGTGGGGGACGCACGCCCCACCACTACCTGGTCACCGGGCGAGGAGGTCCAGGACCGCTACGGCCTCTTTATCCCCTTCGGCACGCCGCCGGGCCCGGCACGGGTGTTGGTAGCCCTGTACCGCCCGGAGGATGGGGCGCGCCTGGCCGTGGAAGGCCCTGGCAGCGGTGGGGACCACCTGTTGCTTCCGGAAGCGGTGGAGATCGCGCGTCCGACCGCCCCGCCACCCCTGGCGGCGCTGCCGGTCCCGGTCCAAAGGGCGCGCGACCTGGGGGACCTGGCGTGGCTGGGGTGCCGCGTGTACCCGCGGGGCTGGGAACACGAGCCGCAGCGCCCCTTCTTCCCCGGGGATGCACTGCACCTGGACTGCTACTGGCAGGCCCGGCGCGCGCCTCTGGGCCGCTGGCGCTTGGAAGCACGCCTGGCGGATGCCCGAGGGACCGTCGTGGCCCGGCTGGAGGAGGACCTGGCGTCCGAGGCCTACCCCACGACGGCCTGGACGGCAGGGGAAGTGGTGCGGGGGCAACACGACCTCTCGCTGGCCGGCGCCGCGCCGGGGACCTACCGCCTCACCCTCCAGGCCCTTTCGCCCAGGGGCGAGGCCATCCTCCTCATCCAAAAGGTGCTGAAAGTCGCCGCACCGTAGGAGGCGAGACATGTCTCGCCTCTACAACCTCACCTCTTCACCTCAGCCCCCTTCCCCCTCTCCGCGTGCGGAAAGAGGAAGGGTGAGTAGGGGCGATTCATGAATCGCCCCTACAATCCCTCGCCCACGCTGCCTGCAGTGGTGGGGAGTGGATAAGGTCAACCCTGGCCCAGGGCGATTCGTGGATCGCCCCTATAGCTGCCGTAAGCGGCGAGGGTAGGGAGAAGTCCACAGGGCGAGAGGCCCGTCACCCCCCTCAGGCAGCGGACCTCTTCTGGGCCAGTTCGTAGGCCACGTCAATGATCATGTCTTCCTGGCCCCCGACGACCCGCCGCCGCCCCAGTTCCACCAGGATGTCGCGGGGGTCCACGCCGAACCGCTCGGCGGCCCGGGCGGTGTGGAGCAGGAAACTGGAGTAGACGCCGGCGTACCCCAGCATCAGCGTGGCATCGGGCCCTTCCTTGGGCTGGAATTTGAAGGGGTCCACCAGTTTGGCGGCGTCCATGACCTTGTACAGATCCACGCCGGTCTCAAAGCCCAGCCGGTGCAGGACGGCGATGAGGGTCTCGGTGGGGGCGTTGCCGCCGCCAGCCCCCATGGCCCGCAGTGAGGCGTCCACCACCTCTGCCCCGGCCTCCAGGGCCGCCAGCGTGTTGCCGATGGCCAGGCCCAGGTTGTTGTGGGCGTGGAAGCCCACACGGCAGGTCAGGGCCTCCCGGAGGGCCGTGACTCGCTCCCGCACCTCCGGCGGCAGCATGTAGCCAGCCGAGTCCACCACGTAG
>DAOTYM010000261.1:0-4495 GCA_034434775.1 Anaerolineae bacterium
CAACTCCCAGGTGGTGGAAAAACTTCTGGTTCTGGGCGTTCCACATCCAGTAGCGGTCGGGGAACCGACAGGAGAGGATTTCGGAAAGGAAGGCAGGCCCGATGCCCGGTAAAGCCTTCAAGAGTGCGTTGAAATCCTCTGCTGTGAGGTCGGCCTCGGCACGGCGTATCAGGTCTCCAAGGGCCTCCCGCACCTGCGGCAACCGTTCACCCTGTGGACCCAGAAGTTTTTCCCAGAAACCCTTCTTGAAACGGATGCCTAGCCATGCATCCAGGTCCTCCAGAAAGCCTTTCAGTTCCTCGCCTGTCAGGGACTCCAGGCGTTCCAGCCGAAGCAACTCGGCCGCTCGCTTCATCAATTGTCGGTGGTACTCTCCGTGCTCACGCACGAAAGAGTCCTTCTCCTTCGCTTCCTTGAACTGCTGTGTAAGCGCTTGGAGCATCGCTTTGTCCATCTCACCCTCTCCTTACCTGCCACACGCGACGGACCTGGAAGAAACGCCTCGGCACGCTTACCCCTCCGCCGGCCGGTCCAGCCAGCGGCGGATGGCCTCCGGAAGCAGGCTCGCCGGCCGCTGGAGCACCGTGCAGTCGGGCAGGGAGGCCAGGAACCCCTGCCCGTAGGCCTTGGTCAGGATGCGCCGGTCCAGGATGACCACCACGCCCTGGTCCGTGCGGCTGCGGATGAGCCGCCCGAACCCCTGCCGCAGCCGCAAGATGGCCTCGGGCACCATGTACTGGGTGAAGGGCTCGTCGTACCCCTCGGCCCGGGCCTGGAAGACCGGCTCCGTGGGCACGGCAAAGGGGAGCCGGGTGATGACCAGGCAACTGAGGGCCTCTCCCACCACATCCACCCCCTCCCAGAAACTGCGGGTGCCGAAGAGGGCCACGCTCTCCCCCGTGCGGAAGGTCTCCAGCAGTTGGCTGCGGGACCCTCCCTCCCCCTGCACCAGGATGTGGATGCCCTCCTCCGCCAGGGGCCTCTCCACCGCCCGGGCCGTGGCCTGCAACTGGCTGTGGGAGGTGAAGAGGACCAAGGTCCGCCCCCTCGCCGCCCGGACCGCCTCCAGGACGGCTTGGTCCACGGCCTTCTGGTACCCGGGGGTGTTCGGCTCGGGGATGTCGGTGGGGATAAAGAGGAGCGTGGAGCGCTGGTAGTCAAAGGGCGACCCCACGGCCAGTTCGTCGGCCTCCCAGGCGTGCAGGCGCTCGCGGATGAAGTCAAAAGAGTCCCCTGTGCGCAGGGTGGCCGAGGTCAGGATGACCGACCGCTTGGCGCGGAAGAAGTTCTGCTCTACCAGGGGGCCCACGTGCAGCGGCACGGCGTGGAGGGAGACCGCCCCGTCCCGGGCCCGCACCTGCACCCACGAGACCATGTTGGGCGGAGGGTTGGAGACCACCGCGCTCATCCGCTCGCCCCACTCCTGCAGGGTCCGGCGCAGCAGGGCCAGGTCCTGCAGGACCCCAGCCATCTGGTCAGACCCCTGGGTGTCCAGGAGGCTCAGCGTCACGCTCAGTTTCTCCAGGCCGGTCTCCAACCTGTGCAGGATGGCCGCAGCGTTGTCCCAGAGGACCTCCACCCGGCTCCAGGCCGGCTGGGTCCGCGTGGCCCCGTGCAGGCGGATGCGCTGGTCGTACTGGTTGTTGGGGGCCTCCCCCTGGCTGCGGGCGAACTCCTCCACCGCCTGGAGGAACTCCTCCAGGGCGGTGAGGAAGGCTTGCCCCTGGCGGCGCAGGTCGTCCAGGGCCTGGCGCATCTGGGCTTCCTGGTCCCCCTTCAGCCGGCCCTTGCAGACGGCCCACACGTCGCTCAAAAGGGTGGCCCGCGCCTCTTCCTCCAGCCCCAGGGCGCTCTCCAGCCACCGTCGGAGGGAGCGGCTATCCAGGTCAAAGCCCAGTTGGTTGGTGGCGCTGTCCTCCAAGTGGTGGGCCTCGTCCACAATCAGGTGGCGGTACTCCGGGAGCACCCGGTTCTCCATCGCCACGTCGGAGAGGAGCAGGGCGTGGTTCACCACGATGAGGTGGGCGCGCTCGGCCCGGCGGCGCGCCCTGCGGAAGAAGCACCGCCCCTGCCGGGCGTAGGGGCAGCGCTCCGCGGCGCACGTATCGGGGTCGGAGGCGATCCGTTCCCACAGGGCCCCCTCTGCCGGGGTGGGCAGGAAGAGTTCCGCCCGGTCGCCGGTCAGGGTGCTGGGGAGCCACACCAGGACCTTGGCCAGCAGGCGCACCTCGTCAGGGGTGAAGGACCGGCGGCTGCGGAAGCCCGCCAGTTTGCGCAGGCAGAGGTAGTGGCTGCGCCCCTTGAGGAGGGCCGCCCGGAAGGGGAAAGGGAGCAGCCGCTGGAGGTCCGGGATGTCCTTCTGGTACAGTTGGTCCTGCAGGTTGATGGTGTTGGTGGAGATGACGATGCGTTCCTTGTTCCGCACGGCGAAGTAGGCGGCCGGCAGGAGGTACGCCAGGGACTTGCCGGTGCCGGTCCCCGCCTCCACCAGGAGGTGCTCCCCCGCGTTGAGGGCCTGGACCACCCGCCGCAGCATCTGGACCTGCTCGGCGCGGTACTCGTAGTTGGGGAAGGAGCGAGCCACCAAGCCCCCTTCTTCCAGGAGGCCGGCGATCTCTTCCTCGTCCACTGGCTTCAGGGCGGATTCGGGCCCTGGCTCCAAGGGGGGGAGTTCCTCCCATTCCTTCTCGCCGGAGAGGAGGAGCGCTGCGGACCCCTCCATGTCCAGGAGCCCCTTGTCCCGCAACTGCTGGCCGATGCCCCCCACGAAGGCGTGGCGGGCCTGTTCCTTCCGCGCCTCCAAGAAGACCTCCCGGGCAGGCCACTCCACCCCCTCGGAGGCCCGCAGGATCTCGTCCAGCACGTCGTCCGGCAGTTGCCGAGCCCGTTCGCACAGGGCCAGGAAGAGGGCCTGGGTGGCCTTTGCGTCCGCGAGGGCGCGGTGCCGCTCCGGGAAGGCGATCCCCAACTCGTCGGCAAGCCGCCCCAGGCTGTAGCGGATGGCGTGGGGCATGAGGATGCCGGCCAGTTCAAAGGTGTCCAGGCTGGGCTGCCCGCGGAGGATGCCCTGTCGGTGCAGGAAGGCCAGGTCAAGGGCCACGTTGTGCCCGACGACGGTGTGGGGCCCCACGAAGCGCGAAAGGGTCCCGGCCACGGCCCGCAGGGGCGGCGCGTTGGCCACATCCCGGTCGGTGATGCCGGTCAGTTGCTGCACTCGGAAGGGGATGGGGCGGCCGGGGTTGACCAGCGTGGAGAAGGTCTCAAAGACCCGCTCGCCGCGGAAGCGCACCGCCCCGATCTCAATGATGGCGTCGCGTTCCGGGTCCAGGCCCGTGGTCTCCAGGTCCAGTGCCACGTACGTCTGGGCCATGGGCACGTCCATTCTAGGTGGCCTGGAATGGGGAGGCCACGGCCGGCATTATACCCCAATCCGGGCCCAGGGCAAAAAGGCAGGGGCACAGCGCTTCTGCACCCCTGCCCAAGGGCCCTTTCTCCCTTTCGCCCTCAAGCCTCCTGAGGGCTCCCAAACTGGCGGCGGACCTCCTCGGCGAAGTACTGGGCCGTCTGGGCGTCTATGTTGCAGAACCGCACCTCTTTGAGGGTGGTCTCGGGGTGTCCTTCCAGGTAGGCCTTGGCCGCCCGCACGATGACCTCGGCGGCCAGGGGCTTGGGGAAGCCGAAGATGCCCGAAGAGATGCCGGGCATGGAGATGCTCTCCAGGCGGTACTCGTCGGCCAGGCGCAGCGCGCTCTCCACAGCGCTCGCGAGTTTGCGCTCCTCGTCGCCAGTCCCCCACACCGGCCCTACGGCGTGGATGACGTACCGGGCCGGCAGGCGGCCCGCGCCGGTGATGGCAGCCGAGCCGGTGGGGACGGGGCCGTGCTCCCGGACCCAGCGGCTGCTCTCCTCTTGGATCTCATAGCCCCCAGCCCGCACGATAGCGCCGGCCACTCCCCCGCCGTGGGCCAGGCCGGAGTTCGCCGCGTTGACGATGGCGTCCACCCGCTCCTGGGTCAGGTCGCCCTGCACAGCCCGGATCCACTGCCCCGTGGGCGCTTTGACCTCTGCCAGCACGGTTGCCATGTCCGCCCCTCCTCGCCGTGTGCTCTGGCCCCTATGATACGCGAGGCGGGGCCAAAGCGCAAACCCGACAGGCCCTCGCAAGGCCCCGCTTTTGCGCCGCGTTCGCCCCTATGGGCCGTCCCTCTGCGGAGACGGCGTCGGCGCAGGCCGACGCCGGGCTTGAGCCCCGATTTGAATCGGTGGCCAAAATGGTGGGGGGCCATTCATGAATTGCCCCTACAGACCTCACCTTTCCCCCGACCCCCTCCCTCTCCATCCGCGGACGGAGAGGTAGGGGGTGGCCGCAGGCCGGGGGTGGGTGAGGTCTGCAGGGCAAGGCATGCCTTGCTCCTCCAGGTCATCCCCCCTGCACGGCCGCGTCGGCGCAGGCCGACGCCCTGCTTGAGCCCCGATTTGAATCGGCGGCCGAAAA
>DAOTYM010000262.1:0-9522 GCA_034434775.1 Anaerolineae bacterium
CGTGGACGCACCGCGCCCCCAGGTACATCCGCGTCCACTCCTCTGGGAGGGCCTCCCGGCGGACGCTCCCGTCGGAGAGGTCCACCCAGAGGATGACCTGCTCTCTCGCCTCCCGGACGGCCATGGCTCACCCTCCCTCCCCCGGGGCGGCCTTCTCGGCCCCGGGGCGACGCCAGGGCAGGGGCCACTTCCAGGGGGCGATGACCTTGAAGAGGGGGTGCTCCCGCCGGGCAAGTTCCAGGTCCAGGCGGCGGGCCATGGCCTCTTCCAGTTCGGCGTAGAAAAGGGCCCCGGTGGGGCAGACGGCCACGCAGGTGGGGCGGCCGTCCTCGTAGAGGGGCCGGATGCACCGCCCGCTGCAGTCCACCAGGGGGATGTCCCGTTCCTCCCCGGGGACCTTGAGCACCCGGATGCGCGCCTGGGCGGGGTCAAAGACGCCGTTCGTCAGCGAGGAGCAGAAGGTCTCGCACAGGCGGCACCCGTTGCACAGGTCTTCTACCACGTGGATGCGCTTCATGGTTGTGCCCCTATCAAGAGAGGGGGATGCCGTGCTTCTCCAGGTCGTCGGCGATGTCCTTCAGGCCCAGGGCTTCCAGCGTCTCCCGCTTGGGGATGCCGGTCTTCACGTCCCAGCCGTGGACGGTGTACCAAGCCTCCTTCATGGAGTCCAGGATGTCGTACACCTTGCCCTTGGAGGGGCCTTCGGGCAGGGGGTCTTCCGTGAAGCGGGGCGGCAGGGTGTCGTCGGCCGCGGTCAGGCCCAGGCGGCAGTTGTGGGCCCGCTCCACGTTGGCCACCCGCCGGGCCACCAGGAGCAGGTCGTCGCCGGTGACCTGGAGGCCGGTCGCCGCCGAGAAGAGCCCGGGCACGATGTGCAGCATCTTGTGCAGGGTGCGCTCCACCGTCTCGGCATAGTACGAGTACGGGAACTTGCACAGGCCCATCAGGTCGGGGATGGTGACGATCCCCTCCCAGAGTTTCAGTTTCTCCGCTGCCTCCATCCTGGGGAGGGTGTCCAGCCCGTAGGCCCCCGGCGCGGAGATGCGCAGGTGGTCGGCCCCCCGGGTGGAGACCGCGTAGCGGAAGTTGTAGACCTTGACCGCGCGGGCATCCAGGGGCGGCGGCGTCATCCCCTTCACGTGGACGGCGTAGCGTTCCGCGTTCTGGCCGATCTCCTGGGCTGCGCTCAGGATGCCCTCCGCCAAGAGGTCGGCGAAGGGCCCCTTGCGGAAGGCGATGCGCTCCACCATCTCCAGGATGGCGTGGTAGTTGCCCCAGGTCAGGTCCACACCGTCGGTCTTGCTCTTGTCCAGGATGCCCCGCTGGTAGAGTTCCATGGCCCAGGCGATGAGGTTGCCCGTCTCAATGGTATCCAGGCCGAACTTGTTGCACATCTCGTTGGCCTTGAGGATAGAGGCCAGGTTGTCGTTGCCGCAGGCGGAGCCGAAGGCCACCAGGGTGCTGTATTCCGGTCCGCCCACCTCGGTGCCGGCGAACTCGCCCTCGTCCACGCGGGAGTAGCGGTCGCACTTGACCGGGCACCGGTAGCAGCCGGTTGCCTTGACCAGGTAGAGGGCGTTCAGGGCATCGCCGTCAATGCGCTCCTTGCCCTCAAAGATGCCCGACTGGAAGTTGCGCGTGTTCACCCCGCCGATCTGGGTGTGGTGGTCCAGGAGGGCCGTCGTGCCGTACTGGCGCAGTTCCCCGCCGCTGCGCTGGTCCACCCGCAGGATCTCGGCCAGTTCCTCCGCCAGTTCTGCAAACCGCTCGGGGTCGTGGATCGGCACGTCCTGGGTCCCCCGGGCGGCGAAGCCCTTGAACCGCTTGGACCCCAGGACCGCCCCCAGGCCGGTCCGGGCCGCGGCGTGTTCGCCATCCACGATGAGCCCGGCGAAGCGCACCAGGTTTTCGCCGGCCTGGCCGATGAGGGCCGTGCTCACCCCCCGGCCCATCTCCTCGCGGATGAGGCGCGCTGCCTCGTGGGTGTCCTTGCCCCACAGGTGGCTGGCGTCCCGCAGTTCCGCCCGGCCGTCCTCTATCCACAGGTAGACGGGCTGGGGCGCCTGGCCGTAGAGGACGATGAGGTCAAAGCCAGCCCGCTTAAGGATAGCCCCGAAGAAGCCGCCGGAGTTGGCGTCGCCCAGGATGCCGGTCAAAGGGGACCGCGCCCCCAAGGTGAAGCGCGCCGTGGAGGGGGCTGGCGTCCCGGTGAGGGGACCGGGGGCCACGATGACGACGTTCTCTGGCCCCAGGGGGTCCACCTGGGGCGGGATGAGGTCGTACTCCAGGCGCGCCGTGAACCCCCGCCCGCCGATGTAGGCCCGGGCGAAAGCCTCGTCCAGGGGTTCTTTCCGCACTTCGCCCCGCGTCAGGTCCACGCGGAGCACCCATCCAGCATACCCGCCTTGGAAAGCCATCTCGGTTTTCGCACCTCCAAATTCTTATACTACTCATGCAGCCCGCACCTCTCCCCACCCCCGCCGCCTGCGGCGGCACCTGGGGGTTGGGAGAGGTGCCCATCACTCCACCTCACCCTCCCTTGGCCTTCGGCCGCCCCCTCCCTCTCCATCAGCGGTGGAGAGGGAGGGGCAGGGAGAGGGTGAGGTTTTCCCCGTACCTCGCACCTACCCCCCGATTGAGGGATAGGGAGAGGTCGCCACGTGCAGGCAAAAGCGGGGCTGGGAGGGGACCCCCAGCCCCGCCCCCGCTTCGGCACGGCCCTTCCGCCCGAGGTTCCCTAGCCGAGGATCGCCACCTCGCCGGTGTTGCCGTTGACCCGGATGCGGTCGCCGCTCTTGATGCGGGCTGTGGCGTTGCCCGTGCCCACCACAGCCGGGATGCCGAACTCGCGGGCCACCACGCCCGGGTGCGAGAGGACGCCGCCGGTGTCGGTCACCAGGCCGGAGATCTTGCTGAAGACCACCACCCAGGCCGGGTTGGTGGTGATGCAGACCACGATCTCGCCCTTCTTCACCTGGCCGAACTCGTCCGGCCCCCAGACGACGCGGGCCGTGCCCTCCACCATGCCCGGCGAGGCCGGGAGCCCGCGCACCACGTCCTTGGCTTCGGCCAGGCCAGCCTGCTCCCGCTCAAAGCGCTGCGGCCAGCCCCACAGGGTGTGGTAGGGCTCAATGTACATGGACCAGTAGGTCACGGTGCCGATCCAGGAGCGCGGCCGGATCTTCCAGGCCTTCTCCCACTCGCGCCGGGCCTGCTTGACGACCGCCTTGCCGTCAAACCCGTTGGGGTTGGCGTCGGTCTTGGGGTTGGCCACGTACTGGCGCAGTTGGTCGTACTCCAGGAAGAGGATGTCCTCTGGGTCGTCCAGGAGGCCCATCTGCTTCAGGCGGCGGCCGATGGCCAAGAGCACCAGGCGCAGGCGGCCGAAGGTCCCCTGGTCCATGTAGAAGTGGTGGTCTGGCGTGAGGGGCATCATCTTCACGGCCAGGTCCAGCTTTTCCTTCAGTTTGGCCCGCTGCTCCGGCGTGGCCGTGGCGGGGACCATGGACATCAGTTCGTCAATGGCCGCCTTCTGGTCGTCCAGGACGTGCTTGTAGGCCGAGGGGAAGTCGTAATCCGAGGCCAGGTAGCCCTTGATGGTCTCAATGATGGGCGTCACATCCTCCACCCACAGTTTGTTGATGTACTCGTGGGGGAAGATGGCCTTGTAGCCGTACTCCTTGGCGTAGGCGTGGACGTCCGCCATGAAGGCCCGCCCCTTCTCGGTGGCCTCCAGGGCCGGCATGATGGCCGAGGCCGTCTCGCCAGCGTCAAAGATGGCCTTCAGGTCGGGGTCGGCCTTGACCTTCTCCTTGAGTTTCCACATGGCCTCCAGGCTGTCCCAGTTGCGGTCCTTGTTGGAGATAAGGATGCGCCCGATGAGGTTGGGGTCCACATCGCCGATGACTTCCTTCACCGCCGCCTGGAAGTCCAGGGAGGACTGGAACTGGGCCAGGTTCAGGATCCAGTGGAGGCGGAAGTGGCGCTCCTGGATGTCAATGGCCTCTTCCAGGAAAACCATCAGTTCCTGGAGCGTGGCCGTCTCCGTGGGGAAGGTGTCCAGGTACTCAAAGTTGCGCAAGATCTCCGGCAGGTACCGGTCGTGCCACCACTCCAGGAACTTGTCGGCGTAGGTGGGCATGATCCAGAAGTAGTAGGGGCCAATGGCCTCCGCCTCTTTGGGGTCCCGAGGGACGATGGCGCTGTAGAGGTAGCCGTTGACCCGCTTGCCGATCCAGGCCTTGCCCAGGGGGAAGCCGAAGCGCCGGTACATGTACTCCAGCGTCGGCCCCCACCACCCGTTGAGGCTCCAGTACATGGGCGACAGGGGGTACATGCAGTGGTTGTCGTCCAGGAACCAGAAGAGTTTCTTCTCTTCCTCGTTCGCCCATTCTACGGGGAAACTCTCGTCGCCGTAGAACGTCGCCAGTACCTTGTTGGGGTCCACCTGCTCTGCCATCGCACGACCTCCTTCTGTCAGTCTTTGACTGTGGTTTGCTGGGGGCGAGGCCTCCCGCCGCCTCGCCCTGAGAGCCTCACCCGATTATCGGTTTTCACGGTACCGCAGGGCACCCACGGGAGAAGGGCGCACCTGTGGCAGGCCACCTCCAAGGAGCGCCTTCAGCAGCCAGAAGGCGAATCCTCACTCCTCAACCTCTTTGGGGAAGGTGATGGTGACGTTGAACCACCCGAGGATGGCTCCGAACCATCCCACCAGGATCGCCCAGATCCCGGCGATGATGGGCATCAGCACAGGGCTGGATGTGAGGGCCGGGTAACTCTGGGTGAAGTAGACGGCGAGCATCATGGCCACACCGTTGAAGTAGGACAGGGAGCCTTCTCGGAACACCGGAACCCAACGCATGACGTAGACCATGGCGGCTATGGCGACCCCAAACCCGATGACCAGGGCCGGGAAGAAGGGGAGCGCAGAGGCCAGGAGCGCCGTCAGCACCATGCCCACCGTGGACCAGAAGACGCCCCCGGCAAACGCGGGGAAGATGGTCTTGAACGCGCTGGGTTTGGACCCGTAGACAAAGTACTGCGCCCAGACGACGAAGGAGCACCACAGGGGGAAGTTGAACTTGCCCAGGTAGAGCGCCAACGGAAGGGGGACGACGGCCGTGATGGCCACGGCGAGCCAGAAGGGAACCGTCTCCTTGACTTTCTTCGCCATCGCAAGGACCTCCTCGGCGAGAACCGAACCCTCTGCCCACGTCAAGCCCCGTAAAACCCTGAGGAACTTCCCCCGCCTTTCACCTCCTTTCCGCCTTCCGCTGTGCCAGGAGCGTGGAAATTTTCGATAACCGATAATCGAGTACCCTGTACATTATACACCCTCCCGCCGAACTTGTCAAATCCGGCCTCCTGTGATATACTTCATGTTGCGAAGCAAAGGCGATGCCCCGCCAGACGCCGGGCGAGCATGGGACGTTCGCCCCCGTGACGGGGAGGGACGAGGGATGGAGACGGTGCAGGAGTGGGCCCGCAAGCGGGCGGATCTCGTGGCCCTGGCCCTCATGGCGTGCCTGGCCCTGACGGCCTCGGCCGTGGCCCTGCAGGCGTCGCCCCTCTGGGCCCTGGCGGGCCTGGGAGGGGTCCTCGTCCTCTGTGCTGTGTGGTGGGGCTGGCCCCGCAGCGGCCTCCTGGCCCTCCTCGTCGCCGGCCTGTTCAGCCGCTACGACGCGGAGGTCCTGGGGCGCACAGTCAAGGCGGAGCACGCGGCTGTCCTCCTCGTCCTGGGGATCCTCCTCTCCCAGGTCCTCCTGGGCAAGCGGAAAGTCATCCTCACCTGGGCCGGGGCGTTCGCCGTGGCCTGGGTCCTCTGGAACGTGGGGGCGACGGTCCTCTCCCCCCTGGCCAACCCCGCGGCCGTCAACCACCTCTTCAAACTGGCCCTCATGGTCGGGGCGTACCTGTGCGTGGTCAACCTCGTCCGGGAGGAGGGGACGCTCCAGTGGGCCTTCCGCGCCTGGCTCGCCGTGGGCACGCTGGAGGCGGCCTGGGGCGTCGCCGTGTGGGCCGTGTACGTCCTCACCCGGGTCAACCTGGGCATCCAGATGACGCCCAACCTCCCCGTGCCCGTCCCCTACGGCACCCTCCTGGAGGGGAACATCTACTGCAGCCACTCCATGTCCCTGGCCGTGGCCTACGCGACCCTCGTCCTCACCCGGCCGGGCAAGCGCCTCTTCGGCCCGCGCCTCCGCTGGACGGACGTGGGCCTGGCGGTGACGCTGGTGGCCGTGGCCCTGGGGATGAGCCGGGGGGCCTGGCTGGGCCTGGCCGCGGCCCTGGTCACGGCGCTCCTCATCACGAGGCGCCTGGCCCACCGCCTCTCCCGCCGCCTGGTGCTGACGGTCGCCCTCCTGCTTGCCCTCGTGGCCGGCCTGTGGGCTTTCATTGAACTCGCGCCCAAGAGCGTCCCCCTGGTGGACCGCCTGGCCAGTTTCACCCGCCTGGAGGAAGAGGTGACGGTGGTGGGCCGCCTGGCCAAGTACCAGGCCGCCTTTGCATCCTGGTTGGAGCGACCGGTGGTCGGTTGGGGCACGGGGAGCATGGCCGTCCTCTACGCCGAGCGGGGGCGCCGCTGGGCCTGGGTGAGCAACCTGGTCCTCCACCTCCTCCTGGATACAGGGATCATCGGCTTCCTCCTCTTCGGCGGCTTCGTCGGCGCGCTCCTCTGGCGCGGGGCCCAGGCAGCGCGGCGGGCCGGGCCCACCTTCCGCCGCCGGGTGCTCCTGGCCCTCACTGCTGGCTTCGTGGGCCTCCTGGTGGCGTACCAGTCCACGGAGGCCACGTGGCTGGTCCTGCCGTGGATCCACGCCGGGCTCCTTTCGGCGGCGGCCCGCCTGACCCTTGCCCCGCTGGAGGAAGTCCGCCCCGAGGGGGACGACCCCTTCCTCCCCGTCGGCGATGGAAAGGAATGGGATGGCCGCCACGGGCGGCCTGGAGGACAGGGGAAGCCGAGCGGAGGAGGCGAGGCCGATGTCCCAGCCTGACGTCTCCGTCATCGTGGTCAACTGGAACACGCGGGACCTCCTGCGGGAGTGCCTGGCCTCCGTCGTCGCCCAGATGGGGGAAGTGGCCCTGGAACTCCTGGTGGTGGACAACGCCTCCACCGACGGGAGCGCGGAGATGGTGCGGCAGGAGTTCCCCCAGGCCCGCCTGTGGGTGAACGCGGAAAACCGCGGCTTCGCCGCGGCCAACAACCAGGCCATCGCCCAGGCCCAGGGCCGCTACCTCTTCCTCCTGAACTCCGACGCCTACCTGCGGCCCGGCGCGCTGCAGTCCCTCCGGGACTTCCTGGACGCGCACCCCGAGGCCGCGGTGGTGGGGCCCAAGGTCCTGAACCCGGATGGGACGACGCAGCCTTCCTGCTTCCGTTTCCCCACGGCGTGGGACGTCTTCTGCGAGATGGCGTTCCTCTCGGCCCTCTTCCCCGGGAGCCCCCTCTTCAACCGGCGGGGGATGGGCGGTTTTGACCGGCGGACGGTGCGGGAGGTGGATTGGGTCCTGGGGGCGGCCATGGCCGTGCGCCGGGAGTGGGCCGAGCGGGTCGGGGGCCTGGACGAGGGGTACTTCATCTACGCCGAGGAACTGGACTGGTGCCGCCGCATCCGCGGGGCGGGGGGGCGCATCTTCTTCTTCCCCGGGGCGGAGGTTGTGCACTACGGCGGGGTGAGCAAGGCCCGCGCCCGGGCGGCCATCCTGCCGCGGGCCTTTGCCAGCCGCTTCCGCTACTACGAGCGGCACCACGGGCGGACCTATGCGCTGGCCGTCCGGGGCCTCACCGCCCTGGGGATGGGGGTGCGTCTCCTGGCCCAGGGGCTTGTGGTCCTGGTGCGAGGGGATGCCGGGGAACGGGAAACCTGGCGCGCCTACTGGAGCGTGCTCCAGGAGTCGCTGCGCGGCTGAGGAGGGCCTCCGTTCGGAGGGCGCATGTCAGGCTGGACGGGATAGCATGCTCAAGCGACATGACCAGGTGCGGACCTTCTACGACCAGGACGCCGGGGATTACCAGTGGAGGCGCTGGTTCGCCTCGCCAGTGGCTCAGGCCAACTACCAGATGACCCGGGAAGCCCTCCTGGAGGCGCTGGCCCCGACGTTGGACGAAGAGATCCTGGAGGTGGGGTGCGGCCCGGGGACCTGGACCGCCGTGGTTGCCCCCCAGTGCCGCAGCCTGACCGCGGTGGACATCTCCCCCCACATGGTGGAACAGGCCAGGGCCTATGTGCAGGCTGCCAACGTGCAGTTTGAGGTGGCCGACTTCGTGCGCTGGGAGGCTGGGCGTACCTGGGACAAGGCCTTCGCCGTCCGCGTCTTTGAGCATTTTGAGGACAAAGCCCTGGCCCTCGCCCGCTTCCGGGACCTCCTGCGGCCCGGGGGGCGGCTGGTTCTGATCACCAAGACGGTGCCCAGCCTGTGGAACGGCCGGGTGCGCCTGCTCCGGCTGGCGCGGCGCCTCCTGGGCCGGGAAGGGGCCGCCGAACAGGCCCGGCGAGCGGCCTTCTGGATGCAGCGGGTCCACCCCCTCCGCCTGCGCCGGCTCCTGGCGGACGCGGGGTTCGGGTCCATCTCCATCGTGCCGGTGATCCTCCGTCCGCCCATCTTCGCCCGTGGGGAGGACGAGTACCCTCTGATCGGGCCGAGGTGGGAAGGACCGCTCCTCGCCTTCAGCCTGGCCATGGCGCGCCGGGTGCGGCGGATGCCCGCCTGGGTCCGGCTGTGCTGTACCCTGGGGAGCGAATCGTACCTGGCGGTGGGCCAGCGAGAGGGGTGAACGATGCGGTGCGCGTGGGTGGGGTACGGCCGCAGCGGAGACCCCCGCCACATCGGAGGCCAGCAGGCCCTGATGCGGCGCCTCGGGCGTTTCCTGGGCGAGCGCGGGAGCCAGGTGGACTTTCTGGTGCTGGGGGATCGGGAGGAAACGTGCCCCTGGCAGAGGTGGGGGCAGGTGCGGGTTTTCCTCGCCCTCCCGGCGCTCCTCGGGGCCCTGAAGGGGTCCTACGACCTGGTGGTCTTCACCCGCTTCCCCTTGAGGATGTACCCTCCGCTCCTGCGTTTCCTCTCGCGCCGCCCTGCGACGCAGGTGCTTGCCTATTTCTACCTGGTCTGGCCCTCCCGGGCGCTTTCCCGCCTGGCCCGGCGGATCTTGTTCCGCTTTCTGGACGTTGTGGCGGCCACATCGCCCCGCCTCCTGCAGGAGGCCCAGCGCGCAGGGGTCCGCAGTTTCCTCTCCCTCCCCCCTGTGCCCGATGCCTACTTTGAGATCGGCGCCGAGAGGTTGGCGAACCCCTCCCAAAGGGTGAGGGCAGGGTACATCGGCCGGATCGCGCCCGACAAGGGGGTGCGGGAGGTCCTCTCTGCCCTCTCGGACCTGGGCGACAGGGCACCTCATGGATCACCCCTGGTGTGCGGCTACTGGGACCCCCACGATCTAGAGGCCCGCGCCCTCCACGAGGCCCTGGCACAGGCCCTGGGGGCTGCCTATGTGGGCCAGCCTGCTTCGGAAGCCCTAGGGGA
>DAOTYM010000263.1:0-7430 GCA_034434775.1 Anaerolineae bacterium
CGTCGGAGCGCGCTCCTCCTGGCATGCGTGGGGCGCGCCGCTCATCCCTCTGCAACTGAGTACTGAGCCACGGTGGTTCTTGACGATATGTAATCCTGGGTAGGGGCGCACGGCCGTGCGCCCCTACTATGAGACTGCAACCGTGACCTGCACGGCCGAAAACGGAATTTTTTATTGTGGTCCAGCACTGAGAAGCCGCGGGATCTCGGCCCAGTACCGATGGTGGCCCGCCCCACCAGGTTTTGCACTCCCGCTTGCCATGTGATATATTGAACATGTTCCCCGGCGCACACGGGTAGGACGCCCGAACGGCTGGGGAGAGGCCGCCCAGCACGGGTGCTGCGGGAGAGCCTTCTGGCCAGGGGATCGCGAGGAAGGAGGCCGAGATGACAACCGCGTTCAGAGCCGACGTCGTGGTGGTGGGGGCCGGCACCAGCGGCTGCTACTTCGCCTGGCGGCTCGCCCAGGCCGGCTACCGGGTCCTGGTCCTTGAGAAGCGCGCCCTCGCCGAACTGGGGCAGCACATCGGCATCTTCCACATGGATGTCGTGCGCTTTGGGGAGTTCGGCATCCCCCTGCCGGAGGGCGACGAAGTGGAGCACCTGGCCGAGAGCGGCCTGATGTGGTCGCCCGACCTCCAGGTGAAGGTGGAGATCCGCTATCCCTTCTACGTCATGCACAAACCCCTCTTCCACCGCCGCATGCACCGGTACGTGCGCGAGAGCGGCGGCGAGATCGTAGAGCGCGCCCGCGTCACCGGCCTCCTTCTGGAAGGATCGCGCCTCGTCGGCGTGCAGGGGGAGATGGACGGCGGGCCCTTTGAGGCCCGCGCCCCCCTGGTGGTGGACGCCTCGGGCGTCAAAGCCGAGGTGCGCACCCTCCTGCCCGACTGGTTCGGTGTGGAAAACGACCCCATCCGCGACACAGAGCGGCTCTTCGTCTGCCTGGAGTACCGCGAGGGCACCGCCGAAGGCCCCTACCCCACGGGCTCCAACTTCTACCCCTTCCACAAGGCCTTCTGGAACCTGGGCCCCGGCGACCAGGTCATCCTGGGCATCGGCCAGCCTGGGAGTTACGACTACGCCTGGCAGAAGCATCGGGAGTGGCGCGAGGAGTACTTCGGCGACCCCGGCCGCGTGGTGCAGCGCTGCCAGGGCACGGTCCCCTTCCGCCGGTCGCCCTTCTCCCTGGTGGGCGACGGTTTCCTGGCCGTGGGCGACGCGGCCTACCAGAACAAGCCCTTCTCGGGCGAGGGGGTCACCAGCGGCTTCACCGCCTGTGCGATCGCCGCCGAAGTGGCCGCGGAGGCCCTGGCCCGGGGCGATACGAGCCGCGCTGCCCTGTGGCCCTACAACACGCGCTACTTCCGCGGGCAGGGCGCCAAGTTCGCCGCAGGCCTCGCCCAACTGCCCGCCGCGGCCGAACTCTCCCGCCAGGACGTGAACTGGCTCTTCCACCACGGGGTCATCTTCACCCAGCGCGACTTTGAGGCGCTGAACCTGCACTACGAGGTCCCTGCCGATACAGGAGCCACCCTCGCCATGGGGCTCAAGATGGTAGGCGGCGTGCTCACCGGCGGGTTCTCAGCGCAGAGCCTGCGGCGGTTGCTGGCGGTCTCCAGCCTGGCGGGCAAGATCAAGGCCCACTACCTGCAGTACCCGGAGGAGCCAGAGGGCTTCCCCGAGTGGGAGCGCACAGCGCGCCGCCTGTGGGCCATGGCCGGCGGCGCATAGCAGATGGCCTGTGGCGGATGGCGGATAGCCTATGGCGGATGGCCTATGGCGGATAGCGGATGGCCTATGGCAGATGGCGGATAGCCTATGGCGGATAGCCTATGGCGGATAGTGGGTACCCCGCAAGGGCCTTACGCCTTTAGCCACTAGCCATCAGCCATATGCTATACGCCATCAGCCATTCGCCATCAGCCATTCGCCACGGGCGGTCCCCAACGGGGGTCTTCCATGCACGTGCTGGACGTCTCGGCCCTGACCTACGCGGAGCGCCTCGTCGCCGTCTCCCTTCAGGGGCTGGCCAACAGGCAGGGCCCCCATCTGTACCTGGACTGGGGCATCTACGACGACGTCCGCGCCCGCACCACCAACGAGGTCTTCCTGCCGGAGGATATCTGGCAGGCCAAGTACCGCCCCTACATCGGCGACTCGGACCTGCTCAACCTCGCCTATGACCAGGAGGCCTTCGGGCTGCACCCTGAGCCGCTGGCCGACCTCGCGGCCGCCGTGCGGGAATACGCCCCGCTCTTGCGCGGCCTCGTGGTCTGGGACCCGGCCCTGCCCGACACCGTCAACCCCGCGCTGACCCTCGCCGGGCTGGAGGACCTCCTGGTCGTCCACCCCGACCTCCTGCCGTGGGCCTCGGACCTGACCGGCCTCCCCGTGGTCCACGACCTGCGGGGGCGCTGGCCGGACCGCGTGCGGCTCTACGAGTGGGCGGCGGCCACCCTCTTCCCGCGCTGCACGCCGGGGAAGATCGCCTGTCTGGAGCCGGGGTGGGAACGGCCCGAGTTCGCCGACTACGTGGTGCAGCAGCGCATCTTCGCCTACAGCCTGAGCAGCCGCGGGATAGGACGCGCCTGGGCCTTGGGGCAGAACTTGCTCCTCATGCTCGTCTGGGGGCCGCGGTGGCTGCGCGAGGGCCTCTTCACCCTGCACTTGGACGGCCTCGTGCGGCGCCTGGGCCTGGCGCTCATGACGTGGCGCTCGCCGGAGGTGCGGTGGGCAGCCCGCCTGCAGCGCGCGGTGGAGGGCCGCCCCTTCCCCACCATCTTCGGCTGGCACACGCAGCGCGACGACGAACTGTCGTTCATGGTGCTCCTCTCGGCCAACGGCCTGCGCCTGGTGCCCAGCCACCTGGCGAGCAACTTCTCCTTCCACAGCCAGGTGCCGTACGAAGGCCCCTTTGTGCAGGACCACGCCAGCCCCACCGAGGTCCGCCTGGAGCCAGACAAGGTCTACCTCACCTTCACCCTCTCGGATGGCGACCAGTTGGTGCTGATGAACACGGCGGAACTGGGCAACTGGCGGCGCGAGGAGCGGGGATGCATCCCCTTCAACTGGGAAATCCAGCCCCTCCTGGTGGAGATCGCCCCAGCCCTGCTCAGCAGGTACTACCGCACGCGCACCGCCAACGACTACCTCATCGCCGGGCCCTCCGGGGCCGGTTACGTGGTGCCGCCGCTCCTGCCCGACCTGAAGGCCTACCTGGACGAGACCCGCGCCGTGTGCCGCCGCGCGGACGTGCGGGTCCTGACCTCCTACATCGCCGACCCGCCGCGGCGGGTCGTCCGGGCGCACGGCGTCCTTGAGGAGATGGTTGGCTTCCTGGCTGGCTACGTCCACATGGGCCACACCCCCCAGTATCTCGTGCGCGGCAAGGCCTTCGTGGCCAACGCCTGGCCCCACGTGGGGGAGATCTGGGATGACAGCGACGCGTGCCTGGAGGCCGTGCGCAGGCTTGTGGAGGCCCCCGGCCCGACGCCGCGCTTTGTCGGCGTCCACCTGAGCGCGTACAAGACCACGGTGAGCGATGTATACCGGTTCGTGGCGACCCTGGACCCCGAACGGGTGAAGGTGGTGCGGGCCGACGAGTTCCTGTTGGCCGCGGCCCAGCACCTGAGCGCAGGACGTTCGTCCTGACCTTGGACAAGGCACAGGCAAGGAGGCACCCCCAATGGACGAGAAGCTCTCCACAAAGGTCAAGGTCCTGTACGGCGTGGCCGACCTGGGCATCGCCATGCTCACGGCGTCGGTCCAGTTCTTCCTGCTCTACTTCCTCACCGACGTGGTGCTGGTGGACTCGGCGCTGGCCGGCACGGCCCTCCTGGTGGGCAAACTCACCTGGGACGCCGTGAACGATCCCCTCTTCGGCTGGATTTCGGACCGCACCCGCTCCCGCTGGGGACGGCGACGGCCTTACCTCCTGTTCGGGGCGGTGCCGCTCGGCCTCACCACCTGGCTCCTCTACTCCATCCCGTCCGGGCTCTCCGGCGCCAAGGCTTTCCTGGTCGTCCTGTTCTCGTACTTGCTCTTTGACACGATGCACACCCTGGTCAGCACGGCCTATTCCGCCCTCTCCCCAGAACTGACCTACGACTACGACGAGCGCACGGCCCTCATCACGGTGCGCATGGTCTTCACCGTGCTGGGCTACATCCTGGGTGCGGCAGCCACGACCCCCATCGCCGGGGCGATGAAAGAGGTCCTGGGGAGCGAGAAGGCGGGGTACAGCGGGATGGGCGCGGTGTTCGGGCTCATCGCCATGGCCACGGTGCTGACCACCGCCTTCGGCGTCAAGGAACCCAAGCGCCCGGGGGCCAAGCCCTCGGCCCTCCCGCCCGTGCGCTCGGTGCTCCTGACGTTCCGCAACCGGCCCTTCATGCAACTCATGGCTGCCCAGTTCCTGAGCAGTTTCAGTTTCACCCTGATGACCAGCCTCCTGCCCTTCTTCGTCGTCTACCAGATGGACATGGAGGCGCAGATCCCCTTCCTGATGCTCACCCTGCTGGTCGCCATCGGCCTCTTCCTCTTCCCGTGGAAGGCGGTGTCGCAGCGCATCAACAAGGGGCCCTCGTATGCCCTGGGGCTCCTGATCGCCTCTCTGGCGGTGTGCGCCAGTTTCCTCTTCCCCTACGGCCCATCGCCCGCGCTGTACCTCGTCGCCTTCCTGGCCGGCCTCGGCTTCTCGGCGCAGTGGGTCTTCCCCTGGAGCATGATGCCGGACGTGGTTGAGGCCGACCAGGTGATGACGGGGGAACGGCGCGAGGGGATCTACTACGGCGTGTGGGCCTTCCTCACCAAGTTCACCAACGCCCTGGGCATCGCTGTCAGCGGTTGGGCGCTCAAACTCTTCGGCTACGTGCCCAACGTCGCCCAGACGGAGTACGCACGGCTGGGCATCCGGCTCTTCTTCGGCATCGTGCCTTCGGTGGTGCTCATCCTCAGCCTACCGCTCCTCTTCTGGTACCCCATCACCCGGGAAAGCCACGCCCGGCTGAGGGCCGAACTGGAGGCTCGGAGCGGCGGGGGGTCAGCCTGAGGGGGAGAGGCGGTAGGGCGTCGCCGTAGGGGTCGGCGTCGGCCCTCCGGCCCAGCCCCCCTGCAGGAAGGGCAGCCACAGGCGCGGCTCCACCGCGGGCGTGGGAGTGGGGCTCCGCGTCCAGGTCGCGCTGGGGGAGGGCGTGGGGCTGGCGGTGGGGCTCTCTGTGGCCGTGGGCGTGGGGCTGGGCGTCGCGCTCTCCGTGGCGGTGGGCACCGGGCTTTCCGTGGCGGTGGGCGAGGGCGTCTCGGTGGGCGTCGGGCTGGGGGTGTGGGTGGCAGTCGCGGTGGGGGTCGGGGTCGGCACGAAGCGGTAGCGCACCACGAGCCGCGGCCGCAGGGCGGGGTTCTCGGCCTCGCTGCTGGCCAGTTCGTATTCCACCGAGCCGCTGCTGTAGGACCGCAGCAGAAGGCCGTAGTTCTGCCCCGGGTTCCCCACCCAGAACTGGACCAGGTCCGTCAGGTCCAGGTCGTACCACTGGCCACTGGCAGCCATGTAGGTCCGGTCGTGGACGCCCTCGGCCCGGTCGGTGCCGGAGCCGTTGCAGCCAGGGACAGACCAGAGCACACCCGAAGAAGCCTGGTTCCAGGTGGCCTGCGCCGCCGTCCAGGGCCGGAGGACCTGGTGGGCCTCGGCCCAGAGCCAGTTGGCGTTGCTGCGGTTCGCCACATAGAACTCCAGGGTGGCCTGGACCACCTGGGCCTGGGGCGGGATGGCGCGCAGGTCAAAGCGCAAGAGGGCCACCTTGATGTTCTCCGCAACGCTGGTGCGCAGGCCCAGCGTCGGTCCCGTGTGGAAGTTGGCGTTCGGCGCCCAGGCGCTCAGCGTGGTGTCCTGGGCGCCGGTGTAGCCGCCCACTCCCTGCTGGAAGGCCACCACGGTGGGGGGCGGCCCCGGGGTGAAGGTCGCCGTGGGGGTGGGCGAGGGCGTGCCGGTGGGCGTGGCAGTGGGGGGCGTGCCAGTCACGGTCCAGGTGGGGGTGGGCGTCTCCTCTGGCGTGGGAGAGGGCGTCGGCGCGCCGACGGGCAGGGCATAGCGCACCCAGAGCCGGGGGCGCAGGGCCGGGTCGGGGTGGTCGCTGCTCCCGAACCGGAGCGTCGCCGCCTGGCGGCTGAGGGCCCGCAGGAGGAGGCCGTGGTTGGCCGCGGGGTCGGCGGCCCACGCGTGGGCCAGCGCCGTCACATCCAGGAGCAGCGGACGGTCCGGGTAGACGAGGCGCTTGCGGTCGGTGAGGGCGGCGCGGCGGTCCACCCCGGCCCGGCGGCAGCCGGCATCGCCCCAGGGAACCCCGGCGAAAGCCAGGTTCCAGGTGGCTTCCCCTTCTTCCCAGTGCCGCAGCACGCCGAAGGCGTCCACGGCGACGGGCGCTTCCCCCGTGGCGGAGAGGAGGCGGAGTTCCAACGCCGCGGTGATGACCTGCGCGCCAGGGGGCAGGGAGGCCAGGTCAAAGCGCACGAGGGCGTTCTGCACCTCGCCCGCGCCCAGCGTGAGGGTCGGATCCCACCCGAAGTTGGCGTGGGGCTGGGCGGAGGAAAGGGTGGTATCGGCTGCGCCCGCGTACCCCCGGATGCCCTCCTGGAAGGAAGCCAGGTACCAGGTGGGCGCGCCCTCCGTGGCGATGCGGGCCACGTCCACCATGTGCAAGATGACGTCCTCGCCGCGGGCGACGATGCGGAAGTCCGTGCCGGCCCGGCGGTCGCCGCCGGCTTGCCGGTTGGCGAAGT
Source organism: Anaerolineae bacterium (assembly GCA_034434775.1). Classification (GTDB taxonomy): domain Bacteria; phylum Chloroflexota; class Anaerolineae; order DTPP01; family DTPP01; genus DAOTYM01. Next base: position 6,777 of record DAOTYM010000263.1, read on the forward strand.
GGGCGTCCGGGAGGACGAAGGTGGCCTTCCGCCAGGTGCTGGTGTTCGCCTTCTGCACAGTGCCGGCCGAGCGGTACGGGGCTTCCACCGCGTCGTACTCCAGTTCCCAGGCACCGGTCCCCTGGTCAAAGTAGGTCACGGTGACGGTGACGGCGTTGCGCCCCCCGAAGAGGAACCGCTCGTCCACGTCAAAGGCCATCAGGCAGTGGCCGCTCATGCAGTTGGTGCGGCGCGCGTAGAGCCCCTCGGGGGAGGCGTCCACATTCCACAGGGGCACGGTGCGGCCGCCGGGGACCGTGTCGTCCTGGTAGAGGTAGAAGGAGAAGTTCCCCCGCTGGGGATACCAGGTGTTCTCCGGCCGCGCCTCCCGGAGGGCCACCCAGACGCTGGGGGTATCGGCCGGGGTGCGGCCGAGGTACCGGTTGGCGAACTCCAGGTAGGGCCAGCGGGAAGGCGGCTCCACCAGGCCCCGGTTGGCCACGATGTAGTCCGCGTGCTTGTCCAGCGCGTTGAGCACGCCCCACAGGAGGTTCGGCAGGTCCGAGAGCATGTAGTCGTAGGTCTCCCAGGCGAGGGGGACCCGGTCGCCGTGGGTCAGGAAGGGGTCGTACTGGCCCGAGGCGTAGAGGCTGTAAGTGGGGTCGTCGTAGACGA
>DAOTYM010000264.1:0-3229 GCA_034434775.1 Anaerolineae bacterium
CCCTGCACCGGGTCCGGGCGCCCGGGGACCTCCCGGTGGGCCTCGTCGTACTGACCGGGGGCCAGGTCACGCGCCCCGTTCACGAGGAGGGCCTTGATCAGGGCCGCGCTGGGCTGGGCCAGGCCCCGCACTTCCGTCAGCCACTCCCGCACGAGGAGCGCGGACCCCGCCACCAGGGGCGTGGCCATGCTGGTCCCGCCGCTGAAGGCGTAGTGCTCGGTGCCCCGAGGATACCCCCACGGATAGGAGGCTTGGGGGTCGTGGGAGCGGGCCGAGATGACCCAGGTCCCCGGAGCCACCACATCCGGCTTGAGGCGGCCATCTGGGGCCGGCCCACGCGATGAAAAGGCGGCCATGCCGCCGGGGTTGTCGGCCATCCGGTCGGTAGAGATGGGCGGGGAGGGGAACGCCTCGGCCCAGGCCGTGCCGTAGGTGACGTCGTAGCGCCAGTCCCCTGCCACCCGGTAGTTCTCCGACGCGCCCACCGCGAGGCAGTTCTTGGCCGTGGACGGGGTGCTCACGCTGTGCCAGTCCACCACGCCGTCGCGGTTGGCATCCACCCCGTCGTTCCCCCCGGCGGCCACCACCAAGAAGTCCGGATGCGCCCAGACGAAGGCATCCACCTGGCGGGCCATGAGGTCGTAGGCGTACCCCCCCTTGGATGCTGGCACGCCCCAACTGTCGTTGTGCACCCGCGCCCCATCTTCATAAGGGGGGAGGAAGAGCGCGTTCAGGTCCGGGGGAATGCCCCCCAAATTCCCGTTCCGGTCCAGGACCGACTGGAAGACCAACCCCGCTTCCGGCGCCACCCCGGCGTAACTCCCCTCGTACCGGTGGCTGGCCGGGTCCGCCCCGGAGAGGACCCCTGCCCCCACCGCCGAACCGGCCACGTGGGTGCCGTGCCCGTCGTCGTCGCTCCAGTCGCCGGGACGGCCCAGGGCGTAGGCCCGCACCAGCCGGCCGCGGAAGTCCTCGCTCAGGCCCCAGGGGGTGCCCACGTCCAGCCCCGTGTCGCACACCGCCAGGACCTGGCCGCTGCCGTACAGCCCCAGGTCCCGCCAGACCTGCTCCACCCGCAGGATGAGGTCGCTCCGGGCCACGTCGTTGAAGGGCACCGGGACCCGGTAGGGCTCTATCCACAGCACCTCCGGCTGCGCGGCCAGGGTGGCCAGCCCCCCTGCCGGCACCACAGCGCGGACGTAGCGCTCCCTCGCCAGTGCCTCCAGGCCCCCTTCCGGCGCCAGCACTTCCCCTCCCACCTGCGCCCAGGCAGCCTTGAGGGCTTCCCTCTCCCGGGCGCTGGGCAGGAGTTCCACCGTCAACGTCACGGGGCTCGCTGCGGAAAGGTCTGGCGTGGCGGCCTGGGGGAGCAGGGAGGGGTCCAGTTTGTAGGCTGGCTGGTACAGCCCCACCCAGCGGACGTAGGGGAGCGCGCGGAGGGCCTCGGCCCGGCCTGCGTCGGCCTGCACGAGGTACGCCCAATCTGGCACGTAGTCCAGGAGCCGCACCCCCTGGGCGGCCAGGCCCTCCCGCCACGCGGCGGTCGGCGGCCCGTGCAACTGGACGAGGTACACTCCCGGCCGCCCCGGAGGGTAGGCCTCCAGGCGCAGGTTGGGCGGCAGGGGAGGCTCCCCCGCCAGCGGGTCAAAGGTGAACCCCTTCAGGCGGATGAGGGGCCCTGCCCCGTCCGAGGCCTCAGGCGCGGCCCCCCATGCCCCCAGGGACGGTGCCGCGGCCAAGCAGAAGGCCAGGACCACCCCCAGCAGGAGGGCCATCTCTCGCCACCGGCCTCCCACCCCGGCCCTCGTCCGTCCCATCGCCCCCCTCAGCCTGCCTGCCATCCGCGCCTCACTGCACTGCGATGAGGACCTTCAGCACGCCCGGCCTCCGGGCCGCTTCCAAGGCCTGGACCCCCTCCTCCAGGGGGAAGATGTGGCTCACCAGAGGGGCCACCTCCACCAGGCCCCGCTCCAGCAGCCGCAGGGCCGCGCTGAAGGGCCCGCACCGCGACCCCACCAGGGTGATCTCGTCCACCACCAGGGAGGAGAGGTCCGCCTCCACCCGGCCAGCGTAGGTGCTCTTCAGGACCAAGGTGCCCCGTGGGCGCAGGAGGGAGCGGGCCCGGGCAAAACCGCCTGGGCTCCCCGTGCATTCCACCACCACATCGGCCAGGCTCGGCAGGGCGTCCTCCTCCAGCCAGGTGCGCACGCCCCACCGCGCCGCCAGGGCCAGGTGCTCCGGGTGGTGGCCCACCAGCCCCAGGTCGCACCCGGTGAGCCGGAGGACCTGGACGACCAGCAAGCCCAACTTGCCATCCCCGAGGACGACCGCCCGGTCCAGAGGCCCGATGTGCACCTGCTCCAGGACCTCCAGGGCCGCGGCCAGGGGCTCCACGAAGACAGCCCGGTCGTCCGGCACGGAAGGAGGCACGCGGTGCAGGTTCCGGAGGGGCAGCACGAGGCGCTCGGCGAAGGCTCCATCGCGCCCGCGGATGCCCAGGACCTTCCGCTGGAGGCAGTGGGTGGGGAGCCCCCTCTGGCAGAGCGCGCACTCCCCACAGGAGATGTTGATCTCCCCCACCACCCGCTGGCCCACCCACGAAGCGTCCTCGCAGGCCTCCACCACCCCCACGAACTCGTGCCCCAGGATGCCCTGGAAATCGGCGTACCCGCGGAGGACCTCCAGGTCGGTGTTGCAGACCCCCGCCAGGCGCACGCGGACCAACGCCTCGCCAGGCGTAGGTAGAGGGTCGGGGTAGTGTTGGACGTACCGGAGGCGCTCGCCGTCGTAATAGAGAGCCTTCATCTCCCCACCTTCAGGGCCCTGTTGGGCAAGCACAAGGCTTGCCCCTACAACCGGCGGCACGGGACCTGCCCCGCGGCCGCGGCTATCCGCTCAATGCGCTCCCCCAATCCGTTGACAGGCCCCCCCAAGAGGCACAAAGCCTGCTCTGCGGGGCCACCGTGAAGAGCCAAGCCTGCTGGGAAGCCGTTTCTCTATCGTTTAGACGGAGCGTGCCGCCGAGGGATACGCGAGGGGCCGCGGGCCCTTTCTACCGGCGGTGTCCCACCACCGTGCCCCGCCCATGCTCCAAGAGGATTTGCTCTATGCAGAGGGGCAGGCCCTGCAACCAGAGGTCCAGGGAGCGGGCCACCTCATCTTCCAGTTGCTGGCGGAGGAACCCAGGGGCCGGCAGCCCGCCGATGCGGAGTTCCCGGACCTTCACCTG
>DAOTYM010000265.1:0-10052 GCA_034434775.1 Anaerolineae bacterium
CTTCCCCCTGGTGTACGAGGGTGGCGAGCGCCGAACGTGGCGGAGCAGGCCGCTGCAATCCGGCCTCACCGAATACGTCATCCGCACCCGCAAGCCCCTCCTGATCCGCGAGGACGAGCGGAAAGAAGCGGCCCGCCTGGGGATCCAGCCCATCGGCAAACCGGCATGCTCCTGGCTGGGGTCCCCCTCCTGGCCGGCGACCAGGTCCTGGGGGTCCTCGCCGTGCAGGACTACGAACAGCCCCACGCCTACACCGAGGCCGATATGGCCCTCCTCTCCACCATCGCCTCTCAGGCCGCGGCGGCCATCCGCAACGCCCAACTGTACCAACAGACCGACGCCCAACTGGCCCACCGGCTCCAGCAACTCCAGGCCGTCCTGGATTCCACAGACGAGGGGTTTCTCTTCCTGGACCCTGAAGGGACCATCCTCATGGCCAACCCCTGCCTGCACGCCTTCTGGCACGCCGAGCCGGGGACGCTGGTGGGGCGCTCGGTCCTCTCCGACCCAGACCTCCGGCCCTGGACGGGCTTCCCCCCATCCACCTCCCCAGACGACCTGGCCCGCCTCTCCCAGGGGCGGGACCGCACCCTGGTGACCTGGCCGGGCGCGGCGAACCAGATCGTGGAGCGGACTGTCCGCCCCGTGCAGGACCTGCGAGGGGGGATTGCGGGGTGGCTCCGCACCTGCCGGGACGTGACCGAGGAGCAGAAACTGGCCCAACTCCGCGAGGACCTGAGCCAGATGATGGTCCACGACCTCCGCAGCCCCCTCTCGGCCATCGCCACGGCCCTCAGGATGCTCCAGGAGATGGGCGACAGCCTTCCGCCCGAACAGCGGGCCCAGTTGGTGGACATGGGGCTCCGCAGCGTGGACCGGCTGGACACCATGATCCACACCCTCCTGGAGATCGGCCGGCTCCAGTCTGGCGACCTGCAGCCAGAGCGGATCCCGCTGCCCCTCGCCGAGGTGGTCCAGGCCGTGGTGCGGCGCCTCGCCCCACTGGCCGCGGAGGCCCACATCGGCATCCGGGTGGACCTGGAAGAAGGCCTCCCGCCCGCCTACGCCGACCTCTCCCTGGTGGACCGGGTGCTGGCCAACCTGCTGGACAACGCCCTCAAGTTCAGCCCGGACGGATCCGAGGTGACCATCACCGGGGATCTCGTGCGGGAAGGGGAGGGAGCCGGCCGGTGGCTGCGCATCGCCGTGCGTGACCGGGGGCCTGGCGTCCCCCCAGCCTACCGGGAGGCCATCTTTGAGAAGTTCGGGCAGGTCCGGAGCGCCCCGAGCCGCCGCCGAGGGGCCGGGCTGGGGCTGACCTTCTGCCGCCTGGCAGTGCAGGCCCACGGGGGCCGCATCGGCCTGGAGAGCCCTCCCGAGGGAGGGAGCATCTTCTGGTTCACCCTGCCGGTGGCCGCGCCCGAGGACCTCGCCCCGCCACCAGCCCAGGAGTGACGACATGGCAGCACCTGTGGCCGACCTGGTGGTGAAGCACGCGGCGCAGTTGATCACCTTGGCCGGGCCGCCCGGCCCACGGCGGGGCCGGGCCATGGACATCCTCGGCCTCGTAGAAGACGGAGCCCTCATCGCCCAGGACGGACGCGTGGCCTGGGTGGGCCCCACGCGCGACCTCCCGGACACGCCGGCACGCGAGGTCCTGGACGCCACGGGCAAGGTGGTCCTGCCCGGCTTCGTGGATGCCCACACCCACGTGGTCTGGGCTGGCGACCGGGCGGAGGAGTTCGCCATGCGGCTGCGGGGGGCCACCTACCTGGAGGTCCAGGCCGCCGGGGGCGGCATCATGCGCACGGTGCAGGCCACCCGCGCCGCCACGGCGGAGGAACTGGCGGCCGAAAGCCTGGCCCGCCTGCGGGAGATGCTGGCCCACGGCACCACCACCGCCGAGGCCAAGACGGGCTACGGCCTGGAGACAGCCGCGGAGATCAAGCAACTGGAAGTCCTGCACGACCTGGACCAGCGGCAGTCGGTGGACCTCGTCCCGACCTTCCTCGGGGCGCACCTCGTGCCCGCAGAGTGGAAGGAGGACCCGGAGGGGTACGTCCGGCTCCTGGTGGAGGAGATGCTGCCCGCGGTCCACCGCTGGTGGCGGGCCACATGGCCGGAGCGTCCCCTCTTCTGCGATGTCTTCTGCGACGAGGGAGCCTTTGACGTGGCCCAGGCCCGCCGCATCCTGGAGGCGGCGCGGGCGTTGGGCATGGGCCTGAAACTCCACGTGGACGAGTTCCGGAACCTGGGGGCAGCGCGCCTGGGGGTGGACCTGGGCGCGACCTCGGTGGACCACGTGGTGTGCACCTCGCCCGAGGAAATCCGCCTCCTGGCCCGCTCCCGCACCGTTGCCGTGGCCCTGCCCGGCACCACCTTCGGCCTGGGCCACACCGACTACGCCCCGGCGCGGGAGATCGTGGACGCTGGCGGGGCGCTGGCCCTGGGCACCGACCTGAACCCCGGCACCTGTTGGTGCCCCTCCATGCCCTTCATCATCGCCCTGGCCTGCCGCTACCTGCGCCTGACCCCGGCCGAGGCCCTCTGCGCGGCCACGGTCAACGCCGCCTGGGCCTGCGGCTGCGGCGAACAGGTAGGCACCCTGGAGCCAGGCAAGCAGGCCGACCTCCTCCTCCTGGACCTCCCGACCTACCTCCACCTCCCGTACCGCTTCGGGACCAACCCGGTGCAGGCCGTGGTCAAGCGGGGGAAGGTGGTCCTCCGCCGCGAGGAGGGCTGACCTCACCGCACCACGAAGCGCGAGCCCCCCTCCCCCTTGGTCACCTCAATGCGCACGGGGAACATCTCCTTCAGTTCCTCCACGTGGGTGACCACGAGGATGCAGGCGAAGTCGTCCTGGATGGAGGCGATGGCTTCCATCAGGCGCTCGCGGCCCACGGTGTCCAGCGCGCCGAACCCTTCGTCAATGAACAGGGTCTGCAAGCGAGCGCCGGCCCTCCTGGCCAGGAGCCGTGAGAGGGCCACCCGCAGGGCGAAGTTGACGCGGAACGCCTCTCCGCCGGAGTAGAGTTCGTAGGGCCGGCTGCCCAGTTCGTCGCTGATGATGATGTCCAGCACTTCCTGCGTGGTGCCGGATTTGGTCTCCCGCTGGGTCTGCAGGTCCACGCGCATGCGCCCGTCGGTCATGCGGGCCAGCAGACGGTTGGCCTCCTCCGTGATCTCCGGCAGGGCCTGGTCAATCAAGAGGGCCTGGACGCCCTGCTTGCCGAAGGCGGTGTCCAGTTCCTCGTAGAGGGCCTGCTCGCGGGCGGCCTGCTCCCGCTCCTGCTCCTTCTGCTTCCGCAATTCCCGCAGGTGCTTGCAGTGGGCGACCCGCTGGCGGGCAGCCCCCAGGGCATCCCGGGCCTCGGCAAGCCGACGCCGGACGTCCGCCAGGCGCTCCTCCTGGACCCGGAGGTCCTGGCGCAGGCTTTCCAGACCCGCTACCTGCTTCCGAAGGCCCTCCAGTTGGGCTTCCTCGTCTGCCACCTGCTTGCGGTAGGCCTGCAGTTGCTCGCGGTCGGCGCGGATGTCGCCTTGGAGCGCGGCCACCTGCTCCTCCGCTGCCCGCAGGCGGGCGGCCTCTTCCTGGTAGGAGGTCAGGCGCTCCACCTCCCCGTTGACCCGCTGGAACTCCTGCGGGTCCACCGCGCACTCTGCCAGGGCAGCCTCCACCTGGGCCAAACGTTCCTTGACCTCCGGCGCTACGTCGTCCTGCCGCAGGCGTTCCTCCAGGGCCTGGAGGCGCTCGCGGTGCGCGGCGGCCTCCTCCTGGGCCTGGCGCGCCTGCTGGAGGGACTGCTCCGCAGCCCCCAGTTGCCGCTCGCGGGGGGCCAAGTCCCGGAGGGCCTCGGCGGCCTGCGCCAGCCGCTCCTGCACCTCCTTCACTTCCTGGTCCAGGGCCTTCAGGCGGTCTCTGTGGCCCAGGTAGGCCTCTTTCAGCGCCCGCTCCTCCTGCCCCATCTCCTGGACCAGCCGGGCCCGCTCCTCGGGGGAAAGGGGCTGCTGGCAGAGGGGGCAGCGCGGCTCTGTGGCGGCCTGGAGCAGGCCCACCCGCTCGCGGAGGACCTGCATCTCCTCCCGCAGGCGCCCGCTGGCCTCCTCCAGGGTGGCCCGCTCCGCCAGGAGCGCCTGGCGCTGCTCCTGGAGGGCTTCCTGCTCCCGCTGGACCTCCTTCAGCCTCGCCACCTCGGTGCGGAGGCGCTCCACCTCCGCCTGGAGCCTCTCGGCGGCGCGCGCCCGCTCCAGGGCCTTCTCCAGGCGGTCGCGCACCGTGCTCACCTCGCTCTCCAGGGCGTGGCGGGCCTGGAGGAGCCGGCGCTCCAAGGCGTTCTTCTCCTCGCTCAGCCCGCGCTGCCGCTCCATCCGCCCGAGGAGTTCCCGCTGGCGGAGGCGGGCTTCCTCCAGGGCCCGCAGCCCGTCCAGGATCTCCTCCTGCCGGGCGAGGAGGGCCTGGAGATCGCGGAGCCGCGCCTCCCGCTCCTGGAGGCGCTTCTCCAGGGCCTGGAGGCGGCGGCGCGCCTCCTCCAGCCGCCGGGCCAGGTCCTGCGCTTCCCGCGCCCGCTCCTCCAGCACCCGCACCTGCGCCTCCAGACCCCTGAAGGCCCTGTCCGCCTCGCGCTCCTCGCCTTCCAGGGCTTTCACCTGGGCCGTGGCCTCCTCCTCCTGGGCGAGGTAGAGGGGCTCGTGGGCCAGTTCCCTATCGGCTTCGCCCATCTCCGCGTCCAGCCGCTGGACCATTTCCTTGAAGGCCCGGGCCCGCTCCCGCGCCCGCTTCTGGTACTCGTCGTACTGGCACAGGCCCAGGATCTCGCCCAAGATGCGCTTGCGCTCCGCGGGCTGCTGGGTGGTGAAGCGATCGGCCTCCCCCTGCACCAGGAAGGCCGAGTTGACGAAGGTCTCGTAGTTCAGGCGGAGGATGGAGAGGATGCGCTGCTCCGTCTGGGTCTTGGAGGCCTCGGTCAGGAGTTGCCACGCCTCGCCCGTCCAGGCCTGGAGTTGGAGGTCCGTGCGGCCGGTGCGCCCGCTGAGGGTGCGCCTCCGGATGACCCGGTAGCGCTGCCCCTCCACGGTGAACTCCAGGTCCACCTCCATCTCCATCTCGCCCTGGCGGATGAGTTTGTCGTCCTGGTTGGTGCGCGACTTGCCCCACAGGGCCCAGGTGATGGCGTCCAGGAGGGCAGACTTGCCGTGGCCGTTATCCCCCACCAGGCCAGCGACGTGGATGCCGCTGAAGTCCAGCACGGGGACCTCTTCGCCATAGCACATGAAGTTGCGCACGCGGAGCCGGTTCGGGATCACCTGCACTCCTCCATCGGGCACACCGCCCTGTCCACGGGAGCCTGCCAGCGTTCGGGCATCAGCAGTCCCCCTCCCGCTCGCCGATGAGGGCCAGGATGCGGGCCACCACCATGTCCAGGGCGACGACGTTGAAGCCCCCCTCCGGGATGATGACGTCGGCGTAGCGCTTGCTGGGCTCCACGAACTCCATGTGCATGGGGCGCACGGTGGAGAGGTACTGCTCAATCACCGATTCCATGGAGCGCCCCCGCTCCCGGATGTCCCGCTGGAGCCGCCGGATGAAGCGGATGTCCGGGTCGGTATCCACGAAGATCTTGACGTCCATCATCTCCCGCAGGGCGCGGTCGGCGAAGATGAGGATCCCCTCCACCAGGATGACGCGGCGCGGCTCCACGCGGCGGGTTTCCGGCCGCCGGGTGTGGGTGGTGAAGTCGTAGACGGGGACCTCCACCGGGTGGCCGGCCCGCAGTTGCTTCAGGTGCTCCACCAGGAGTTCGCTCTCCAGGGCGTCCGGGTGGTCGTAGTTGACCCGGGCACGCTCGTGAAACGGCAGGTGGCTCTGGTCCCGGTAGTACGAATCGTGCTGGATGTAGGCGATGCGGTCCGGGCCCACCCGCTGGAGGATCTCCTGGGCAACGGTGGTCTTGCCGGACCCGGTGCCCCCGGCCACGCCGATGATGATGGCTGGACGCTCCCACGCTTTCTGCGCCATCGCACCCCCTCCTTATAGCACGCCCCACAAACCGGTCCCCAGGACGGCCCCGGCTCCGCCCAGAACCCAGGCCGCGAGGCCAAGGGCCACGGAGAGCCGCCGGCGCCCCGCTGCCCCCAGGCCCCAGGCCAGGAACTGGCTCCCCATCCCCACGGCCCAGAGGGCCGCGGGCCAGGCCTGCCAGAGCCCCCCTCCCCAGAACGAGCCCACGTGCAGCCACTGGGCCAGGCTGGCCACGGCCAGGCCCGCGGTGAGCCAACGGCAGCCCCCCTCCTGGAGGCGCACCGCCCAGGCCTCCGCGGCCGAACCCTCCTCCCTCCCGCCCCGGCGGGCCACCAGGGCAGGGGCCAGGGAAAGGGCCAGCCCCATCCAGCCCGCCAGGACCAGGCCAGAGCGCAGGACCGCCCAGGCCGGCAGACGCTCGGGGGGCAGCCCTGCCGCGGCCACCGGCTCGGGGAAGAAGGCCGCCGCGGCCACGCCCGCCACAAGGAGGAGGCCATCCAAAAGCCACCCCCCTGGGGACGCCCACCTGCCCTCCCAGGCCTCGGCCCAACGGACGAACCGCTCCACCGCCCCCGCGCTCCAGCCGGGCCTGCCCAGGGGGGCGGCGACCGCCCCTTCGCCCGCCCCCTGCACCAGGAGGAAGCCGAACCCGCGCCCCGCCGCCACCACACCGGCCAGCAGGAGCAGCCACCCGCAGACCGTCAGCGCCGCGCCCGGGTGCCGGTGGGCCACGAACCACCCGTACTGCCCCACCAGGAAGACGAGGTCCAGGTCCTCCATGGCCACCACGCCGCTGGCCGACACCTCAGCCACGAGGCTGGGCCGCGCTTCGGAGCCGCGGTAGACCTCCAGGCGGTAGCGCGGCCCGGCGCCCCCTGGGCCCTCGGTGACCTGGACCAACCTCCCGCTGAGGCGTCTCTCTGGCACGGCGAAGGTCTGCTCCTGGCGGTCCTCCGCGAAGAGGAGGTGCACCTCTGCTTCATCGGCTGCGCCGGCCGGGAAGCCCTGCACGCCCAAGGGGCGGCCATCCTTGTCCCTGGCCTGCACCGTGACCAGGGGGGAGACCTCCGTCAGGCGGAGCCAGAAGCCCCGGATCCGCAGGGGCCACCCGGCCCGCACGATGCCGGTCCCCAGAGGCTCCCCAGCGCGCGGGTCGGAGAGGGCGATCCGGCCGATGTAGGGGGGATAGGCCTCCTGCGGCCACAGGGCCTCCAGGCGGACCTCCAGGGCGTGCTCCCCAGCCTGCAGGGTGACTGGCTGCCCCGGTGCCAGGGGGAAGGGGCGCACGCCCCACCCGCCGCGGGCCGTGATGACCGCCCCGGCCAGGAGCGCCAGGCTGCCTGCGTAGGCCAGCACGTCCCACGGCGCACGCCAGAGGGCAGCGCCCCCGGTGCCATCATCCCCCCACCGGGCCACCGCGAGCCACCCGCCCTCCCGAAGGGCAGAGGGGGGCAGGGCCGAGCCCAGGGGGGCCATCTGAAGCGCCCCGAGCCCTTGGGGCAGGCGACGGGCCACCCGCCAGGCATAGAGGGCCTCGCTGGCGCGCTGCGCGCCCATCACCGCCAGGTGCAGGCCGAGGAAGGTGGCGTACAGGCGGAAGAGGGCGGTGCGGAAGAGGCGGGTGAGGCCCGCGCCTTCCAGGCTGGCGGCACGCGCCTGCCACCAGGGCGGAAGGGAGGCGATCCAGGCGGCGTAGGCGACCGGGTCCTCGGAGGGGGCCACGGGGGCCTGGGGGACGACGGCCACGGCCAGGAGGAAGAGGCACCCCGCGGCCGCCAGCCCCACGGCGAACCAGGGCGAAGCCACCCCACGCCAGACCGCATCCAGGAGGTCCAGCGCGGGCCGGGCATCCTGCACGCTCCCGGCCCGGTCTTGCACGGAACGCTGCATCCCATCCCTCGCCGAGGAGGTCCGAGGTGCTCCTTGCAGAGCACAATAGAGATCTCTGCCCTTTACGCCGACGGCTCAGCCCGGCCCTAGAGCGGCCGGAGGATGGCCTCCAGGACCGCGTCGGCGTCCGCCAGGTCCTCAAACAGGAAATCTGGCTCCCAGGCGCGGAGAGCCTCGCGCGGGTAGGGGCCGGTGGCCACCGCCAGGGTGCGCACGCCCAAGGGCTGCCCACAGGTGATGTCGGCCGGGGTATCGCCGATGATGACGATCTCCTTGCCGGCGAAGCGGCGACCGGTCCGCTGGTGGGCCTTCTCCACCGCCACGGGCGGCAGTTCCGTGCGTTCCCGCGCCTCCGAGCCGAAGGCCCCCCAGGTGAAGAAGCGGTCCAGGCCGGCGGCGCGCAGTTTGATCCAGGCGGCCTCTTCCAGGTTCCCCGTGAGGAGAGCCACCTCCAGTTCGGGGTGCGCCGTGAGCCTCTCCAGAAGCGGCGCCACGCCGGGGCAGGTGCGCACGCGGAAGCGGCCGATGATCTCCCGCAGGCGTTGGGGGTAGAGGGCCATGGCCTGGGGGAGCCGCGCTGCGATCTCCTCCTGGGAGAGGCCCGCCCCCCGGAGCAGCCCGACGAAGTTCTGGTAGTCGGTGTTGCCGGCGAAGGAGAAGGTCTCAATGGGCCCTGCCGTCCCGTAGACGGCCAGGAGCGCCTGCCGGATGGCCTCGCGGCCCGCCCCGTCGCTGTGGAGGAGGGTCCCGTCAATGTCAAAGAGGACCAGCCGCTTCAACTGGACCGCACGCGGGAGGGACTCCGCCCTCTCGGCGGCGGTCTTCAGAACCGAGGGATTGTCCACCATGACCTCCGCTACATCCTCCGGTACCGGAGGCGGGAGACGGCCGTGGAGAGGGGCTTCCCCTCCCGCAGGACTCCGCCGCCCACCACCCGGCCGATGAAGAGGGTGTGGTCGCCGACATCCACGGTCTCGGTCACTGCACAGTCCAGGTAGGCCAGGGCCTCCGCCAGGACCGGCGCGCCGGTGGTCTGCGGCTCCACAGTGGCGACCCCGCTCAAGCGGTCCTCCCCCTCGTCCGAGGCGAAGGCGCCGGCCAGCCGCTCCTGCCCTTCCTCCAGGACGTTGACGACGAACTTCTTGCCCTGCCGCAGGATGCGGCTGGAGAACCGCTCCCGCCCCAGGGCCACCATGACCAGGGGAGGCTCAAACGAGACCTGCGACACCCAGGAAGCGGTGAGGGCGGTGGCCCCACCCTCCAGCCCCACCGTCACCACGTAGATGCCGTAGGTCAAATGGTCCAGCGCGTTCTGGAGATCCGTCTTGCTCATGGGCGATGTTCCTCCTTACACCTATGCGACGAACCGCGAGGGGTGAAGTCACGGGACAAACAACGGCACGAACTGGAACTGCGTCACGTCCACCAGGCCCCTGTCGGTGAGGCGCAGTTCGGGGATGACCGCCAGGGCGATGAAGGAAAGGGTCATGAAGGGGTTGGGCAAGGGGCTGCCCAGGACCTCCCGGGCCACGGCCAGGAGGCGGTCCATCCCCTTCCGCACCACGTCCACCGGCTGGTCGGACATGAGCCCGCCGATGGGCAGGGGCACGTCCGCCAGGACCCGGCCACCGGCCACCGCGGCAAAGCCCCCGCCCAGGTCCGCCAGGTGCCGGGCTGCAGCCATCATGTCGGCGTCGTCCGTGCCGACCACGACCAGGTTGTGCGCGTCGTGGCCCACGGTGGAGGCCAGCGCGCCCCGCCGCAGCCCGAACCCCCGCGCGAACCCCAGGGCCATGTTCCCGGTGGCGTGGTGCCGCTCTATGACGGCCAGTTTGAGGAGGTCCCGCGCCGGGTCGGCCACGGCGAGGCCCTCCTCCACCCGCACCTCCTCCACCAGGGCCCGGGTGAGGATCTGGTCCGGCAGGACCTGGATGGCGCGGACCCTGCGCCCTTGGGCCGGCACGCGGAAGTCCACGCGGCCCCAGTCCACCCGCATGGTGTTGCCCAGGTGCACCCTCGGAGGCCGGGGCGCGGAGGGGAGGAGGCGGCCCTCCCGCGCCACCAGCCGGCCACCTTTGAAGACCATGCCCACCCGGACCTCGCGCAGGTCCTCCAGGACCACCAGGTCGGCGCGGTAGCCGGG
>DAOTYM010000266.1:0-2152 GCA_034434775.1 Anaerolineae bacterium
GTAGGCGATGGCCCCGTCCCAGTCCTCCTGCTCCAGGCAGGCCTCCTGCCCCCGCAGGAGGTTGGCCCGCTCCGCCCGGGCGAAGGCCACGGCCCCCCGGGCCCGCTCCACATCCCCCAGGAGGCCCTGGAGCGCGCCGGCCAGGGCCAGGAGGGCCCGGGCAAAGCCCTCCTCCGCCGCCCTCAGGGCCCCAGGTTCCGCCTTGCGCCGCACGTAGTCCCGCACCACGGGGTGCATGCGGAAGGCCCCCTCCCCCTCCTTGCTCAGCCAGGCGCGGCGGGCCAGGTCCCGCAGGGCCTCGTCGGCTTCCGCAACCTCGCCCTCCGTGGGCGGCTCTTCCCGCTCCGGCGCCGCGGCCAGGGCTTTCGCCACGGCGAGCGTCCCCGCCTGGATCCCCCCGGCAAAAGCCGCGGCCAGGAGGAGCCACCTCTGCTGCCCCTCGCCCAGCCCCGTCCAGGCGAAGTCAAAGCGGTCCTCCAGGCCCCGGGAGGGGTGCGTCTCCGCCTGCTGCCGGGCGTAGGCCGGGCCGTCCGTCGTCCACAGGGCCGCCGCCAGGAGGAGGGCCTGGGGGTGGCACCCCAGGGCCTTCACGATGGCCTTCGCATGGCCCTCTGGGTCCATGTCCTTGGGGACCTGGCCCCCCTTCACTGCCACCGCCCGGCGGAAGAAGCCCAGCCCCTCCTCTGGGCGCAGGGGCGGCACCCGCAGGGGGCGTCCCTCCGGCCGCCCCTCCCGGTGGGTGACCAGGGCGGCGCTGGGCGCGGGCAGGTCCCCCAGGAAGCGCCAGACCTCCCCCTCGGCGCCGTCGGCGTTGTCCACCACCAGGAGGGCCGAGCGGCCCTGGAGCCACTGGAGGGCCTCCCTCCGCTGGTCAGCGGGGGCCTTCTTGGAGAACTCCGGCCCCAGGACCTCGGCGAAGGGCGCCAGCACGTGCTCCAGGCGCAGGCCGCCGGCGGCCTGGTGGGGCGCGCCATCCACGTAGAAGACCCGCCCGCGGAAGGCCCAGGCCAGGCGGCGGGCCGCGGCGCGGGCCAGGGCCGTCTTGCCGATGCCCCCCTCGCCGCACAGGACCACCAGTTTGGTCCGGTGGGCCGGGTTCCGGAAGCACTCTGCCAGGTCCCGCAGGAGGGCCTTGCGGCCCGGGGGCTCCTCCCCAGGCTTCGTGAAGGCCCCGTAGAAGAAGCCGTGCTCGCCGATGTCCGGGAGGCCGTCCAGGTCCTCCCGCTCCACCTGGGGCTCGCCCGCGGGGCCGGCCGCGCAGAGGGGCCGGTCCGGCATCAGGGGGCGGTGGAGGAGGATGGGGATGTCCCTCTCGTACTCATCCAGGGCGTCCCGGGCGGTGGCGAAGGCGCGGCCCACCGGGAGCCCCTGGGCCAGGTAGGCGTAGAAGGGCTTCACGAAGGCCATGGTCGTCTTCACGTCCACCGGGCGGCGCATGGCCACCACCCAGGGGATGCCCCCCTGGGCGAGGGAACGGCCCAGCGCCTCCGACGCGCAGGCGCTGAGGACCACGAGGCGCGGCGGGCGCTGGCCCCCCTTGAGGAGGCGCAGGAATTCCCCAGGGAGGAGCGGCTCGGCCGTGCCGTCCTCCCGCTCCAGGGCCAGGGCTTGGGGGTTGCCGTGGCCGTCAAAGTGGACGACGTCCCACGCCCCGGCCAGGCGCAGGCGGAGTTGCTTCGGCGTGGGCGGGCGCACGAACCCCAGGTAGACCGGGGCCCGGATGGCCTGCAGGCCGTCCACCAGGGCCCAGGCGTCGGCCACGTCGGGGAGATCGCCCTGGTCCAGGGGGCGGGCGACCACCGTGAGGATGCGCAGGCGGTGCGGCTCCGAGGCGCCCATTTCCCCTGGCTGTGCGCGTCTCAGGAGGCGGCTGCCGAGGAACACGGCGAGTTCGGCCAGGAGATCGCTCGGGAGCAATTGCAGGAGCGACTGAAGGAAAGTCATGGGGGACCTCCTCCGTTCATGGCACGGGAACTGCTCGGGGTGCGCTCCTCCGCCATCCAGTATATCACGGGGTGGCGGGATCGGCAAGCGCCGGCGGGAGGGCGTTGCTGTGGGGGGCATGCCTTTCAGCCGCCGATTCAAATCGGGGCTCAAGCGGGGCGTCGGCCTGCGCCGACGCCGCCCACCGCGGGGACGGCCCCCAGGGGCG
>DAOTYM010000267.1:0-16604 GCA_034434775.1 Anaerolineae bacterium
GAAGCCTGCTTGGCCGTGTACATGCAGCACACGGAGGAGCACCAGGGGCGGCCCACCTCCTCATCCCGGGAGCCCACGCACTGGACGAAGGCGATGCGCCGGGCCGGCCGCCCGTCGGAAGGGCGCAGGAGCCGGCCGCCGCTTGCGCCGGAGAAACTGACCATCCGCTCAAACTGGATGGCGCTCAGGACGTTCCGGTAGCGCCCGAAGCCGTACTCCGGCCGGAGGTGCGGGTCAAAGGGCGCGAAGCCGGGGGAGGCCACCACCGCGCCCACGTGGAAGACCTCTGTGGCTGGCTGCATCTCCAGGTCCACGGCGTCTCGGGGGCAGGCCTCCACGCACGCGCCACAGCGGGTGCAGGCCTCCATGTCCACCACCCAGGCGTGGGGCACGGCCCGGGGCGGGGGAGGGTAGATGGCCTTCTGAGGGGCCAGCGCCCCCTCGTAGGGGTGGGGCCGCTCGGCCGGGCACACTTTGGCGCACTCCCCGCAGCCGTTGCAGCGGTCTTCCCGCACGTACCGCGGCTCGCGGACCACCTCCACCCAGAAGTTGCCGGGTTCGCCTTCCACCTTTGCCACCCGGCTGAGGGGGAGGAGGGTCAGGTTGGGGTGGCGGCCGCACTCCAGGGTGGGGCAGTAGGTCGGCGTGGGCCCTGGCTCCAGGTAACAGAGGCCGCAGGAATCGGTGGGGAAGGTGCGGTCCAGGAGGTGGAAGGAGCCGCCCACCCCGGGCCCGCGTTCCACCAGGACCACGCGGTAGCCCCAGTCCCCCAGGAGGAGGGCCGTGGCCATGCCCGCCAGGCCCCCGCCAACCACCAAGACATGGGATTGCGATGCCTTCGCCATGGCTGAACCTGCTCTATGCTGCCTGTCTTCCCAAAACCCTCTACTGTACCGTATCGGGGGCAACCCAGCCGTCACCCCTGCACCTGCCACACAACCAACTCCCGGTGGTAAGGCGATCTACGGATTGCCCCACCAGGGGATTTGCAAATCGCCCCTATGTCCAGGCTACATGCTCCGGGTCCAGTTCCCACTGCAGAGGGTTCAGGGCGATGTACTCCCGCACCGCCGCCAGTTCCCGCTCGTTGCGGATAACTCTCTCGTAGTAGTTGCGCTGCCATACCGGTACGCCTGGCGTGCCGCGCAGTTGCTTGATGCGCTTGGCCGCGTTCATCTTGAAGTAACCCACGGCTCTAGGCAGCAACATGCGACGACGTTGCACGTGCTGCGGTAGGGGCAATTCATGAATTGCCCCTACCGCAGGGGCTTGCGATTGAGCCACCTCCACTGCAATGACAACAATCCCATGAAGGTGATTTGGCATCACCACAAATGCATCCAGGACCATCTCTGGGTAGCGGGTGGGCAGTTCTTCCCAGCAGGCCTGCACAATCTGCCCCGCCTCGCTCAGATGTACGGTTCCATCCACCACTTTGCCCAGCAGGGCGTCCTTTCCATGAGTGCAGATGGTGACGAAATACGCGCCCGGCTGGCTGTAGTCGTATCCTGGTACCCGCAACGAACGGCGATGGCCTCGCGATGGCACCATCATGCGCCCCTGCGCCCACACGGCAACGTTACCGGCGTGCCAAGTACGGCTCCATCATGGCCAGGACCTGCGAGGTGGTGAAGTTGCGCAGGCGGGTGGCCTTGTTGGGGCAGGCCACCGCGCAGGCCCCGCACCCCTGGCACAGGGCCTCGTTCACCGTGGCCACGGGCAGCCACTCGTGGAGGGCCCGCGCCCCGTAAGGGCAGGCCGGCACACACAGCCCGCACCCCGAACACAGTTCCCAGTCCACCGCGGCCACGGTGGGCTCCATGACCATGACGCGCTGGGAGAAGAGCGAGAGGACCTTCGCCGCCGCGCCGCTGGCCTGGGCCACCGTTTCGGGGATGTCCTTGGGGGCCTGGGCCGCGCCGGCCAGGAAGATGCCGGCCGTCAGGCTCTCCACGGGGCGCAGTTTGGGGTGTGCCTCGCTGAAGAAGCCGTGCTCGTCGGTGGCGATGCGCAGCGTCCGCGCCAGCGCCTCGGCTCCCTCCCGCGGCACCACCGCTGAGGCCAGCACCACCAGGTCCGCCGCCACTTCCACCGGCTTGCCGCTCAGGGTGTCCACGCCCCAGACCACGACCTTATCCCCCTGGGGGAAGACGCGGGAGACCTTGCCCCGCAGGTAGAGGACCCGCGCCTTCTCCATAGCCCGCTGGGCGAACTCCTCGTACCCCTTGCCGCCGGTGCGGATGTCAATGTAGAAGACATAGGCCTGCCCATCCGGCACCCGCTCCCTGTAGGCCATGGCCTGCTTGGCCACGTACATGCAGCAGATCTTGGAGCAGTAGGGCTTGTGCAACTCGGGGTCGCGGGAGCCCGCGCACTGCACCCAGACCACGGACCGCGGCACCTTCCCATCCGACGGGCGTCGGATCTCCCCCCGGGCCAGCATCCGCTCAAACTGGAGCCCATCCACCACGTCGGGGATCGTGCCGCCGCCGTACTCCCCCAGGCGGTCCTGGCCGTACAGGCTGTAGCCGGTGGCCACCACGATGGCCCCGGCATCCACCTCCACCCGCTCTTCTACAGGCCCAGGATGCGTGCCATCGGCCTGATTCGTGCCATTCGTGATGTTCCTCCGCACCCGCACGCGGAAGTTCCCCACGTACCCGCCGACCTCCTCCACCTCGGCCTGGGTGAGGACGGTGATCTGGGGGTGGGACTCCACCGCCTGGATGCGCCGTGCCAGCAGGTCCGGGGCGGCCTGGAAGTTCAGGTAGAGGCCCGAAAGTTCCGCCATGCGCCCGCCCAGGTGGTCCTCCCGCTCCACCAGGACCACCGGGAAGCCGGCCTCGGCGATGTCCAGAGCAGCGGTGAGGCCGGCGATCCCCCCGCCGATGACCACGGCCCGCTTGACCAGGGGCAGTTCCAGGGGGACCAGGGCCTCGTTGTAGCGCACCTTCTCCACAATGGTGAGGATGACCTCCACCGCCTTGCGGGTGGCGGCTTCGGGGTCGCCCTGGTGGACCCAGGAGACCTGCTCCCGGATGTTGGCGATCTCGCAGCGGTAGGGGTTCAGGCCCGCCATGCGCGTCGCCTTGCGGAAGGTCGCCTCGTGCATGGCGGGCGAGCAGGCCGAGACCACCACCCCATCCAGGCCCTCCCGCTGGACCGTCTCGCGGATCAGTTGCTGGCCGGGGTCGGAGCACATGTAGGTGTAGTGGGTGGCGAAGGCCACGTCCGGGTGCTTCTGCACCTCCTCCACCACCCGCTCCACATCCACCGTGCCGGCAATGTTGGTCCCGCAGTGGCACACGAAGACACCGATTCTGGGCATGGTGCGTCCTCAAACCTGACCGACCGCCGACGGCTGACCGCCGACGGCTGGCCGCTGGCCGCTGACCGCTGACTGCCACCTGTTGAAGAGCGAAAGCACCTTGGCCGCCGCGCCGCTGGCCTGGGCCACCGTCTCGGGGATGTCCTTGGGGCCGATGCCTGCCCCCGCTAGGAAGACCCCGGGCCGCCCGCTCTCCACTGGGTCCAGGTTGGCGTCCTGCTCCACGAAGAAGCCGTGCTCATCCACGGGGATGCCCAGCATCCGGGCCAGGTCCGGGGCCGTCGCCCGGGGGACCATGGCCGTGGCCAGCACCACCAGGTCCGCGCGGACCTCCACCGGCTTGCCGCTCAGGGTATCGGCCCCCCAGACCACCACCTTGTCCCCATCGCGGAAGATGCGGCTCACCTTGCCCCGGATGTAGACCACCCGGTCCTCCTCCATGGCCCGCTGCACGAACTCCTCGTACCGCTTTCCGGCGGACCGGATGTCAATGTAGAAGATGTAGGCCTGCCCCTCGTGCACGCGGTGCTTGTAGAGCATGGCGTGCTTGGCCGTGTACATGCAGCAGATCTTGGAGCAATAGGGCATGTGCAACTGGGGGTCGCGGGAGCCGCTGCACTGGACGAAGACCACTTCTCTGGGCTCCCGCCCGTCGGAGGGCCGCCGCACTTTGCCCGCTGTGGGCCCCGAGGCCGAGAGGAGCCGCTCAAAGGCCAGCCCGTCAATCACGTCCGGGACGCGGCCGCCGCCGTACTCCCCCAGGCGCTCCAGGGGGTAGAGGTCGTAGCCCGTGGCCACCACAATGGCCCCCACCCGTTCCTCAAATTCCTGGGGCCCCTGGTCAAAGGCGATGGCCCCCGTGGGGCAGAAGCGCTCGCAGACGCGGCACTTCCCCTGCTGGAAGTAGAGGCAGTTCTCCCGGTCAATGACCGGTTTGTTGGGCACAGCCTGGGGCGAGAGGGTGTAGATGGCCTTGCGCCGGCCCATGGCCCGGTCAAACTCGGAACTCACCCGCCTGGGGCACTTCTCCTGGCAGAGGCCGCAGCCGGTGCACTTGGCCCAGTCCACGTAGGCTGGGTGGCGCAGGATGCGCACGCGGAAGTCCCCCACGTCTCCTTCCACGGAGACGACCTCGGAGTAGGTGTAGAGGCGGATGCGCTCGTGCTGGCCCACCTCCACCGTGCGGGGCGTGAGGATGCACTGGGCGCAGTCCAGAGTGGGGAAGGTTTCGGAAAGTTGCAGCATCCGCCCGCCCACCGAGGGCATGCGGTCCACCAGCACCACCTCGTAGCCCGAGTTGGCGATGTCCAGCGAGGCCTGGATGCCGGCAATCCCCGCGCCGATGACCAGGGCCCGCGGCACCCCTGTCTCCGCACCGTTCACGCCTTCACCCCCAGGAGTTCGTAGCGCGCGAGGAGCGGCCGCGGGTCCACCTTGTGCTTGTGGAGGTCGTAGGTCTCCACCGGCCGGCCCAGCGCCAGAGCCAAGAGTTGGGCGAAGTAGAAGACGGGGATGGGCCGGAAGCCCGCCTCCAAGAGGCGCAGCCGCTCCTGCTGCTTATCCAGGTTGAACTGGCACAGAGGGCAGTTGGTGATGACCGCCTCTGCGCCTGCCCGCACCGCGGCATCCAGGATGGTGTGGACCAGGCGCGCCGTGACCTCCTGGGACTTCACCGCCAGGTAGGCCCCGCAGCATTCCGCCTTGTGGGGGTACGCTACCGGCTCGGCTCCCAGGGCCACCAGGAGGTCGTCCAGCGCTCGGGGTCGTCCGGGTTGGCCTCGTAGGCCACCTCGGCTGGGGGGCGCAGGACCATGCAGCCGTAGTAGGCGGCCACCCGCATCCCGCCCAGGGGCCGCACCACCGCCTTCTGGATGGCCTCCATCCCCACCTCGTCCCGCAGGACCTGCATGAGGTCCAGGACCTCCACGTCCCCCTGGTAGTTGCTTTCCATGAAGAAGTTCAGTTTCTCCCGCTTTTCGGCGTCGGTGCGGAGGACGAGGTTTGTGCGGCGCAGGACGTTGTAGCAGGTGGTGCAGGCGGTGACGACGCGGGTCCCTTCCTCCCGGGCGCTCACCAGGACGCGGGCCGGCCCGGCCAGGTCCAGCAGGTTGTCCACCAGGAGGGGGAAGGTGGCGCCGCAGCAGTTCCAGTTCCGCAGTTCCTTCAACTCCACGCCCAGGAGGGCAGCGGCTTCGCGGGCCGCCTTGTCAAACCCTGTGGCCGTGGTGCTCAGGGTGCAACCGGGAAAGTAGGGAATCTGCACCGTGGTCGCTCCTTGTAGCAGCGGTCAGCAATCAGCGGTCAGAGATGGGTTCTCCAGGTCCAACGTCCGGCTCCCACTGGCTGCATGCTGGTCGCCGACCGCTCCTACGCTGTGTACTTGCGGAAGCCGGCGATGAAGGCCTGCTGGGGGAACTCGGCCAGAACGTCCGCCGGCAGGCGGTTCACGTTGACGTGGTCCCCCCGCGCCCGGAGGGCCAGTTCCCGCAGCGCTTCCATGATGCGGGCGAGGTCCACCCCCTTGGGGCAGCGGGTGGTGCAGGTCTGGCAGGCGGCGCAGAGCCAGATGGTCTGCGTCTCCAGGAGTTCCTCAATCTGGCCCAGTTGGGCCAGGCGGATGACCTGGCTGGGCAGGAGGTCCATGGCGAAGGCCACGGGGCAGCCGGCCGCGCACTTGCCGCACTGGTAGCAGGCCAAGAGGTCCTGCCCGCTCAGTTCCTCCACCTGGCGCACCAGTTCGCTGTGGATGACATCAGCCGAGACCCGGATTCTCATCGTCCGCCACCTTTACCCACGGCCCGCGGCCGGCTAGGCGCGCCGGTAGCGGGCCTTGCCCTCCTCGTAAGCATCGCCGCCGTAGATGTCGTTGATGACGATGAGGGGGAACTCCTCCACCACCAAGCGGAACAGGGCCTCCGCGCCCAGGTCTGGATAGGCGATGACCTCCGCCTCCTTGATGCGCTGGGAGATGAGCGCGCCCGCGCCGCCGATGGCCCCAAAGTAGACGGCCTTGTACTTCTGCATGGCCTCCCGCACGGCCGCCGACCGGTTACCCTTGCCGATCATCCCCTTGAGGCCCTCGGCCATCAGGCGGGGGGCGTAGGGGTCCATGCGGCCGCTGGTGGTGGGCCCCGCCGCGCCGATGGGCCGCCCCGGCGGCGCCGGCGAGGGCCCCATGTAGTAGATGACCTGCCCC
Organism: Anaerolineae bacterium; assembly: GCA_034434775.1. Taxonomy (GTDB): domain Bacteria; phylum Chloroflexota; class Anaerolineae; order DTPP01; family DTPP01; genus DAOTYM01. The sequence goes on from DAOTYM010000267.1 coordinate 6,525, forward strand.
TGCAGGTCCAGGGGGAGGTCCTCCCCGCGGTCCAGGGCTTCCACCAGCCGCTTGTGGGCCGCGTCCCTCGCCACATAGATGACCCCGCTCAGGGTGACCTTGTCCCCCGCCCGGAGGCGCTCCACCACATCGTCGGTCAGGGGAGTGGTGATGTGCATTGCCCTCCCTCCATACCCTTTCCCGCCTCACCTGCTGGGAGGCGCAGGCATGCGCCTAAAACCCCGTCCCTCCGGTCCACACGAGCACGGAGAGGAGGATGAACCCGGCCACGCAACAGACCAGGAGGCCCAGGATCCCCGCCATCCAGACCACGGCGCTCCGCCCAGGGGCTGAGAGGGGCCCCTCGCCTGGCACTTCCGCCGCCTGGCGGCCCGGGCCGTGCCATCCGTACCAGGTTGCGCCGCCCAGGGCGCCGAAGCCCACCGCCAGGACCAGACCCAACCCGCCGACACAGGAGAGGGTCCCCGCAGCGCTGACCCAGAAGAGGGAAGGGTCCCAGGGAAGGTCCCTCGTCTGGACCAGCCAGGTCAGGACCGTCTGGCCGGCCCACAGGGCGGCCAGGGCGCCGCCAGCCAGCGCCCCCAAGGTGTGGCCCACCCCTGCCAAGAGGCCCGCCAGGGAGCCGGCCTGCCGGGCGTGCGCCACTGTCGGCGCGCCTTCCCACCGGGCGGCCAGGTAGCCGGCCGCCGCGCCCAGGAGCGCCGCCACCGGCACCGTGCAGATACTGGCCAGGAAGCCCACCCCGAGGCCCAAGAGGAAGCCCAGCAAGGCGAAGAGCAACCCGCTCTTCAGGCGGCCGGGCATGCCCGGGGCTGCTGGAGGCACTTCCGCAGCCATCCTACAGGATCACCTCTTTGTGCCGCGCCGAGTGGCACTGGATGTTCACGCCCACGGGCAGGCTGCCCATGTGGCAGGGCATCACCTCCACATGGACGGCCAGGGCCGTGATCCGGCCGCCCAAGCCCTGGGGGCCGATGCCCAGGTCGTTCACCCGGGCCAGGATCTCCCACTCCAGGTCGGCCACTTCCGGGTCGGGGTGGGGCGTGCCCAGTTCTCGCAGGAGGGCCCGCTTGGCCAGGAGCAGGGCTCGCTCCGCCGTGCCGCCCACCCCCACGCCCACCACGATGGGCGGGCAGGGGTTCGCGCCGGCCCGGTCCACGGTGCGTACGACGAAATCCACCACGCCCGCACGTCCGTCGGCGGGCTTGAGCATGGCCAGGGCGCTCATGTTCTCGCTGCCAGCGCCCTTGGGGGCCACCGTCAGGCGAACCCGGTCCCCGGGGACCACGTCCACGTAGACGACGGGAGGGGTGTTGTCGCCGGTGTTGACGCGGGCGGAGAAGGGCTGGCGCACCATGGACTTCCGGAGGTAGCCCTCCTTGTAGCCCCGGCGCACGCCCTCTTCTATGGCTGCGTGCAGGTCTCCCCCCACGATGTGGACGTCCTGGCCCAGGTCCACGAAGACCACGGCCACGCCGCAGTCCTGGCAGAGGGGAGCCACGCCTTCCGCGGCCAGGCGGGCATTCTCCAGGAGGAGTTGCAGGACCTCCCGGCCCACGGGCGACTCCTCCTGCTCCAGGGCCCGCGTGAGGGCTCGGACGACGTCCTCCCCCAAGTGGTAGTTGGCCTCCACCGAGAGGCGTGCCACGGCATCGGCAATGTCGCTGGCTCGGATTTCCCGCATCGCTCGCTCCATCTCTGGAAAACAACAAGGTCGCCTGCCAGGCCTTGGCGGACGCCCGCGGGCGTTCAAGCCTCTGGTGACAGACGACCTTCTCTCCCTGGACTTGGCATCCCGCCCCTCAGCCGGCGGGCCGCCTTCTCTCCGAACTCCCCCTCGTCTTGCTGGCCCTGAAAGGCGTAAGGAAGGCGCGGTGTATAAGGACGACGGAGATCCATGCCTGGCCCAAGCGACGACAACGTCCTCCTCCCTGAGACGCCATGCTCGGATGTCAAGGAAATTATACACCCATTTGGCCCCTCTGCCAAATGCAGGGCTTTTCAATGCCCCTCCAGGGCATCCCGCCTGCACGCCCGCGTCGGCGCAGGCCGACGCCGGGCTAAAGCCCCGATTTGAATCGGTGGCCGAAAAATGGTAGGGGCGATTCATGAATCGCCCCTACCGACCCCAACCCCGGCCCTTCCCCGACGCGGGAACCTGCAGGGGCAATTCATGAATTGCCCCTACAGGTTCCTACAGGTGATCCCCCTGCCGACTGCGTCGGCGCAGGCCGACGCCGGGCTGAGCCCCGATTTGAATCGGTGGCTCGGCACCGCAACCGCCACGCCCCTTGCCGTTGCGGCCTCCCTGCCCCTGTGCTACAATGGCCCGCGAGGGACAAGGTCCCAGGCACCCAAAAGGAGGCGATGATCGGTGTCTCTGGCCCGCTCGGACCTCTTCGCATGGCAGGAGCGGGGGCTCGGCCGGCTGGATAGGGCTGGTTTCCTGGGGTTTGCGGCGTGGGATTTCACCTGGCACAGCCTCACCAAGGAGTACGGGTGGCTCTTCGTGCCGAGGTTGCTCCTGCGCCGGCCGCTCAAAGTCCTGCGGGGGATCGCCGCCTACCGGCGGGAGCGCCCTCTGCGGGGCCGGGGTGTGGCCTCGGTGGGCACGGGGACGGCCCAGGAACTCCTGTGGCGGTCCCTGCCCCTCCGCGGCTCCCAGGTGCTGGTGGGCCTGGGCTTCTGCCTCAAACCCCGGGCGGAGGACGGCCTTCCCTGTCCCTCGGGGCGCTTCACCCACCGCTGCGCGGTGATGGAAGCCCAAGAGCCCAGGCCCTCCCTCGCTGGGCCGTGCCGGGATTGCACGGTGGGCAGGGTCGGCCTGGCGGCGAGGCGGGCGGGCGTCTCCCTGGCCATCCTCACCTCCGCTGCTGACATCGCCAGGGACATCCTCCTCCCGGCAGCCGAGGAGGGACGGTTCCGCGTGGTCCTGATGGCCCTCTGCCCCTACTCTGTAGAGCCGATGGCCCTGGCCTTCCACCTCTGTGGGGTGCGGGGCCTGCTCTTCCCCTTTGTGGAAGGGGCCTGCGCCACCTACCGCCAGTGGCGCGCCGCCGACCTGGGCCACAAGGTGGAGCGGACCGCCCTCTCCCAAGGGGCGGAAGCGCGGCTCGTGCAGTGGCTGGACGACCTGGCCGCCCTCCGCTGGCAGAAAGGGGAAGGGTCCCAGGAAGCGTCCTACGCCTTCGTGCAGAACGTCTTCGTCCCCGGGAGCGCTGGGGACTCAGCAGGAGAGCACCGGTGAACTTCTCGTTGGAAGGGGCCCTCAAGGCCCAGGCGCGGGACCTGGGCTTTGAGTTGGCCGGCATCGCCTCCCCAGGCCCTCTGCCCCACGGCGACTTCTACCGGGCGTGGCTGGCCCGGGGGTACGCCGCGGGGATGGCCTACCTCGCCCGCCCCGACGCCGTGGCCAAACGCCTGGACGTCCGCCAGGTGCTCCCCGGCGTCCAGTCGGTGGTCGTGGTGGGGAAGAACTACTACGTGGGGGATTTCCCGCCGGGTGGCCAGGAGGACCCGGCGCGGGGCCTCATCGCCCGGTACGCCTGGGGCCGGGCCTACCAGCGGGTGCTCCTGCCCCGCCTGAAGCGCCTGGCGCGCTGGCTGGAAGAGGCTGTGGGGCGTCCCCTCCAGTGGCGGGCCTACGTGGATACCGGCCCCGTCCTGGAGAGGGAATGGGCTGCCTTGGCCGGCCTGGGGTTCATCGGCAAGAACACCCACCTCATCCACCCCCGCTGGGGCTCGTACCTCTTCCTGGGCGTGCTCCTGGTGGACCTGCCCCTGCGGCCCGACGCGCCCCTGGCGAGAGGCGGATGCGGCACCTGCTGCCGCTGCCTGGAAGCTTGCCCCACTGGCGCGCTGGTCGCGCCCTACACCCTGGACGCGCGCCGGTGCATCTCGTACCTGACCATAGAGCACCGCGGCCCCCTGCCGCAGGAGGTGGCCCCTCTGCTGGGGAACTGGGTCTTCGGCTGCGACGCCTGCCAGGAGGTCTGCCCCTGGACGCGGCGCTTCTCCCGCCCCACGGACGACCCGGACTTCCAGCCGCGCCTGGACCCCGCGCCCCTGCTGGAGGACCTCCTCGGGTTGACGCCTGCAGCCTTCCAGGAGCGCTACGGCGAGACGCCCCTCACCCGCGCCGGATGGGAGGGATTGGTGCGCAACGCCCGGGCGATCCTGGCACGGCGGGGGGAGGCCCACGCGGTGCCGGAGCCCTGAACCTTCGCTTGGAGGAACCGTCCCATGTCTGACCCACGCACGACCTACGCTGAGCGACGCGAACGCCTCTACGCCCAGTTGGTGGAGGAGTACAAGGCCCTGTGCCCGGCCTCCTACGCCTTCCACCAGCGGGCCGCCACCCGCCTCGTGGACGGGGGCAGCCACGCCCTGCGGATGTTCCAGCCCTTCCCCGTCTGGATCCGCTCGGCCCAAGGGGCCCACGTCTACGACCTGGATGGCCGCGCCATCCTGGACTTCTGGCAGGGGCACTTTGCCAACATCCTGGGCCACAACCCGCCCCAGATCACCGAGCCCCTGGCCGAGGCCCTGCGCCAGGGCCGCGGCCTCCAGAGCGGCATGCAGGACGTCTGGGAGTGGGAACTGGCCGACCTCCTCTGCCAGCGGGTGGGCGCGGAGAAGGTCCGTTTCACCACCAGCGGCTCCCTGGCCACCATGTACGCGGTCCTCTTGGCCCGCGTGTACACCGGCCGGGACCTGGTCCTCAAGATGGGGGGCGGCTGGCACGGTGCCCAGCCCTGGGGCCTCAAGGGCGTCCACTACGGCCCGGAGGGGTACCAGGGGGTGGAATCCGAAGGTCTGCCCGGCGAGGTGGTCCAGCAGGTGCTGGTCACCGCCTTCAACGACGTGGAGGCTTTGGAGAAGGCCTTCCGCGAGCATGGCGACTGCATCGCCTGCCTGATCGTGGAGCCCTGCATCGGCGCGGGGGGCGGCATCATGGCCCACCCGGAGTTCCTGCGGCGGGCGCGGGACCTGACCCACCAGTACGGCGCCCTCCTCATCTTTGACGAGGTGATAGATGGCTTCCGCTTCCGGGCAGGGAACCTGGGCGCGCTGTACGGGGTCCAGCCAGACCTCACCACCCTGGGGAAGATCATGGGCGGGGGGATGCCGGTGGCCGCCGTGGCTGGCCGGGCCGATGTCCTCAACCTGTGCGGCCGGGCAGGGGGACGGCGGGTGCGCTTTGACGGAGGGACCTACGCCGCGCACCCCCTCTCCATGCTGGCTGGCCGCCTCATGTTGGAATACTTGGTGGACAACGAGGAGCAGATCTACCCGCGCCTGGGGGAGATGGGGGCGCGGCTGCGGGAGCGGGTGGAGGCCGCCTTCGCCGAGGAGGGGGTCCTGGTGCGCTGCACCGGCGGCCCCAACGCCGTCGTCCCGGGGAGTTCCCTGGCCTTCCTCCAGTTCCCGTACTACGAAGACGTGCCCATGGACCGGCCAGACGCCATCAACAACCCGGCCCTGTGCGATGTGGAGGTGCGCGAGCGGGTGGCCAAACTGGCCCTCCTGCTGGAAGGGGTCTTCGCCGTGCACGGCTTTGGCGCGCTTTCCACAGCCCACACGGAAGAGGATGTGGAGCGCGCCGTCCAGGCCTGCCGCGCCGTGGCCCGCCGCTTCCGGGAGGCTGGCCTCACCACCCCTCTGCCCAAGGCGTGAACAGGAGAAGCCTCTCAGGGCTGCGACCTGACGCTCTCAACCACAAGGAGGTCATCATGGCTGCAACGATCCGCGTGCTGCAATTTGGATTGGGCCCCATCGGGCAGGGGCTGGCCCGCCTGGCCCTGGAACGGCAGGGCCTTTCCCTGGTGGGGGCGGTGGACATCGCCCCGGAGTACGCCGGGCGCGACCTGGGCGAGGTCCTGGGCCTGGGGCGCTCCCTGGGCGTCCCCGTGTGGGGCGACGCCGCCCAGGCCTTGAGGGAGGCGCGGCCGGAGGTCGTCCTCCATGCCACCGGCTCCCACCTGCCGGCGGTCAAGGGGCAACTTCTGGCCATCGTGGAGGCGGGCGCGCACGTCGTCTCCACCTGCGAGGAACTCTCGTACCCCTTCTACCGCTACCCGGACCTGAGCCGCGACCTGGATGCCGCGGCCCGGGCACGGGGGGTAGCCCTCTTGGGGACAGGCGTGAACCCAGGGTTCGTCATGGACAAACTGGTGGCCACGCTGCTTGGGGCCTGCCAGCGGGTGGACCGCGTGGAGGTCCTGCGGGTGGTGGACGCGGCCGGCCGGCGCGGCCCCCTGCAGCGGAAGGTGGGCGCGGGCATGTCGGTGGAGGAGTTCCAGGCCCTGGCAGAGGCGGGCCAGATCGGCCATGTGGGCCTGCCGGAATCGGCCCACATGCTCGCCGACGTCCTGGGCCTGCCCCCGGACCGGGAGGTCACCGAGGAGATCCGGCCCAAGGTGGCGACGAAGGAAGTGAAGACCCAGTTCGTGCACGTCCGGCCAGGCCAGGTGGCCGGGGTGGACCAGACGGCGCGCGTCCTGGTGGACGGCCGAGAGCGGGTGCGGTTGCACCTGGAGATGTACGTGGGAGCGGAGAGGCCCGTGGACGCCGTGCAGGTGGAGGGTGTGCCCCCGCTTTCCATGCGCATAGAGGGAGGCGTCCACGGCGACCTGGCGACAGCCGCCGTGGTCGTCAACTGCGTGCCCCTGGTGCGGAACCTGGCCCCGGGCCTGCGCACCATGCTGGACGTGCCCATCCGCCTGAGCCTGTAGGGAACAGGGCTTGCACCCGCCCTCTCCGTCCACGGCGAGGGCACAGGGTGCAAGCCCGTTCACCCTCGGGCGGGGAGTTGTGCGATGAATGCCGCGGCCATTGGACGCTCTTCCGAGGAGGAGAAGGCCCCCACGGTGCTGGTCATAGAGGACGAGGCGGGCCTCCTGGAGATCCTGGCCCTCAACCTGCGGGCCTCCGGATACCAGGTGCTGACGGCCAGCGACGGGCTGGAGGGGTGGCGCCTCTTTGAAGAGGGTGCTCCCGACCTCGTCATCCTGGACCTTCAGTTGCCCACCATCTCGGGCTTCCGCCTTCTGGAACTCTTCAAAGGGCCGTCCGGACGCCCGGAGGTCCCGGTCCTGGCCCTGACAGCCCTGGACTTCGCCGAGGCAGAAGACCTGGCGGACCTGGGCCTGGAAGGGTTCATCACCAAGCCCTTTGAGCCAGGGGAACTCCTGGCCACGGTGCGCTACCTGCTCCAGAAGAGGGAGAAGGGGGAGGCATGACCGACCGCGGGAGCCTGCCGGGCTCCTCCGAAGAGACCCGCGCCCTGCAGGATACCTTCCAGGTGGTCCGGCGGCTGGTGCTGGACCTCCTGGCCGCCTCCCAGGAGTCGCAGGTGCTGGCGGCTGTTGCAGAGCAGGTGCGCCTCCTCCTGGGGGCATCGGCCTCCTGCGTCCTCCTGGCGGCCCCCAGGCCCGCGCCGGGCACCCTGGAACTGGCCGCCTGGGATGGCCTGCCCGAGGCCCTGCGCCAGGAGTGCGGGCTGCTGAAGGAACAGGCCAGGGCTGAGGGCCTGAGCCAGGGCGCTAGAGCCCTCTGGGAGGCTGCCCGCCGGGCCATGCTCCAGGGGAGTGTGGTCCAGGGGCGCGAGGCCCCGCCGGGGTTTGCGGCCCTCGTCGCCACGCCCCTGAAGCGGAGGAAGGAGGCCATCGGCGTCCTGGCCCTCCTCTTCCGCGAGCCCCGGCCGCTGGACCGCACCGACGTCTACGTCCTGGAAAGTTCAGCGGCCCTGGCCACGGCAGTCCTGGACAACGTGGTCCTCCTGCGGCAGGAACGGGAACGCCGCCTGCAGGCCGCCCTCCTCCTGGAGGTGACCCAGGCCGCCACCTCCTCGCTGGCCTTGGGGGAAGTGCTCCAGCAGGTGGCGGAGAAGACGGCGCGCCTGGCCCAGGCCGACCGCTGCAGCATCTGGCTCCTCAACGATGCCGGCGACACCCTCCTGCCCGCCGCCCTGAGCGGGATGGACCAGGCCTTCGTGCAGGAGTGGCTCAAGCATCCCCTCCGCCTGGACCAGGAACCCCTCTCCCGCCAGGCCCTGGAAACGGGCAAGCCGGTGGTGGTGCAGGACGCCCTCACGGACCCCCGCACCGACAAAGACGCGGTCCGCCTCTTCGGGGACCGCTCCATCGTGGTCTTCCCCCTCCTGGGGCGACAGCGGCGCTTGGGCACCCTCTTCCTGAACTGGGTGCGGGAACAGAAGGTCCTCTCGGAGGCCGAACTGGAACTCACCCAGGCCGTCGCCGCCCAGGCCACCGTGGCCATTGAGTACGCCTGGATGCACGCCCAGACGGAAGCCCGCCTCCAGGAGACCCGCGCCGCCTACCGCCAGTTGCGGGCTCTCCAGGAGACCACCGCCCTCTTGACCACCACCTTGGACCTGCAAGAGGTGCTGGAGCGCATCGTCTGGGGGGTGGTGAACGGCCTGGGGTACAACATCGCAGCCCTGGGCGTGCTGGAAGAGGGGGGCCGGGCCCTGAGGGTCCGGGCCATGGCCGCGGCCCCGCACCTGGAAGAAGCCGCCGAAGCCCTGCTGGGAGGCGCGCCCGAGGTGCTCCGCCTCTCCCTGGACGAGGTGCAGAACCTCGCTGTGCAGGCCATCCTCTCCGGCGGAGTCCTCTTGACCCACACCCTGGCCGACCTGGCCGCGCCGTTCCTGCCCCGCGAGACAGGCGACGCCCTCCAGAAGGCAGCCCAGGTCCAGACCATGGCCGTGATCCCCCTCCTGGTCCACGGCCAGCGGGTGGGGGCGCTCCTGGCCGGCTCCCCCCACCCGGAGATCAGCCCCCGCGAACTGGAGGTCCTGCAGACCTTCAGCAGCCAGGCGGCCATGGCCATCCACAACGCCTCCCTGCACCAGCAGGTGGCCGAGTCGGAGCGCCGCTTCCGGGACGTGGTGGAGCACGCCAGCGACGCCATCCTCCACCTGGATGCCCGGCTGGAACTCTGCTTCGTCAACCGCAAGGCCGAAGACCTCCTGGGGAGGCCGCGGGAGGCCCTCCTCGGCGAGCGGGCGACGACCCTGGTGGCCCCCCAGGACCGCCGGCGCCTCAGCCGCCGGCTGGTGCGCCTGCTGGAGGGCGGCGAACTCCCCGCGCCCTTTGAGGTGCACCTCCTGGACGCCCAGCGGAAGCCCATCCCCGTGGAACTGAGCCTGGCCCGGGTCGTCACCCCCGACCGCGGCCCCGTGGTGGAGGTCATCGCCCGGGATATCCGCGACCGCAAGCGCCTGGAGCAGGAGCGGGCCGCGCTCCTGGCGGAGACGCGCCGCCGGAGCCGCCAACTGCAACTGGCCTTCCACCAGTTGGGCCTGGCCCTGGCCTCCATGCCCCATCTGGAGCAGACCCTCCAGGCCATCGTGGACCTGGCCCGTGCCCTCCTGGAGGCCGACTGGTGCACCCTGCACGACTGCTCGGAGGCGGGGGAGGCCGGTGCCCCCGTCTGCCTCGGCGCTGCCTCGGGCGAGATCCCCCTCCGCTTGCACGACGAGCCCATCGCCGCCTGGACCCAGGAGGTGCTCCTCGCCGGCAAACCCCTGCAGGTCCCCGAACGGAACCTCACGAGCCCCTTGGCGGTCCAGGGGGAGGGCAACGGTTCCGAAGGGGTCCTCCTGGGCGTGCCCCTGGTCCTCCAGGACGAGCCGGTGGGGGTCCTCACCCTCCGCCGTGCCAAGCCGGCGCGCTTTTCCCAGGAAGAGGTCGCGCTGGTCTCTGGCTTCGCCCACATGGCCGCCCTGGCCATAGAGCGAGCGCGCCTCTTCGCTTCCGTGCTCCAGGAGAAGCAGGAGGTGGAGGCCGTCATCCGGCACACGGCCGACGGCATCCTGCTCATCGGCCCCGATGGGCGCATCCTGGACGTCAACCCCACCCTGGAGGACCTGCTGGGCATGTCCCGGGCCGACCTCGTGGGGACGCCCTGTGCCGAGATCCTCTGCCGTCGGGGCCCCAACGCGCCGCGCGAGTGCCCCCTCTTCAAGATGGAGGGGGAGGTCACCCATGCCTACCAGGAGCACACCCTCTGGAGCCCTTCGGGGCGCAAGATCCCCGTGGGGGTCAGTTACGGCTA
>DAOTYM010000268.1:0-3931 GCA_034434775.1 Anaerolineae bacterium
TCAGTTTGCAGAGCCATCTGGTCCCGGGCTGCAGCAAAGGGCCGCTCCTTCGGTGGTCCAAGGCAGGATGCATTGGGCAGATTATAGCACGCCTGCACCTCGGGGACAAATCGGCCCCCTTGGGGTCAGGCCCAGCGCAACCGACGCCGCCGCGCCCTGGGGTCTGTAGGGGCAATTCGTGAATTGCCCCACCATTTTCAGCCACCGATTCAAATCGGGGCTCAAGCGGGGCGTCGGCCTGCGCCGACGCCGTCTGCGCAGAGGGACGGCCCATGGGGGCGAGGCGTGCCGCGCCCCTGCGGACCTCACCCACCCCTGGCCTTCGGCCTCCCCCTCCCTCTCCATCAGCGGATGGAGAGGGAGGGGGTCGGGGGGAAGGTGAGGTCTGTAGGGGCGATCCACGAATCGCCCCTACAGGCCGCGCACCGCCAAAGGCTAGGGGGCTTTCCCCGGGAGCACCACATCCCCCAGCACCCACGCCCGGTCCTCTACCGGCCCCGCCCCCTCCACTGGCACCCGGGTGCCGTCCTCTGGCCGGTACCACCCCACGAGCAGGCGGTAGCGTCCTGGCGCGGCACCCTCCGGGATGGGGAGCATGTGGCGCTCTGAGATGTACTCGCCCGGGAGCCAACCCGTCGTGGGCAGGGCCCCGTCCCCGGGCACGCCGTCGTCCTGGGCCAGGATGCGGCCGGCGGCGTCCACCAGGTGGACGAAGGCCGCCCACCCCTCCGGGGGTGTCTGCACTGCCTGCCAGTGGAGGGTCAGGCGCAGGGTGCCGCCCGGGCGGGCCTCCGAAGCGTCCAGGCCGTAGCCCACCAGGCGGATGGCCCCTCCGAAGAGGGCTGTGGCCAGGTGCTCGGGCGAGGGAGACGCAAAGGCGTGGGGCCGACCCCGCACTTGCACGGTCCCCAGGTCCAGGGCATCCTTCCCGCGGCCTGCGCCCGCCCCCGCACGCCACCGCTCCCGCGTCGCTGGGTCCAGGAGGCCAACGATGAGGCGGTAGGTCCCCGGCGGGAGGTCTGCAGGCACCGTCAGGCGGTGCGGGTCCAGGCAGAGGGTGCCTTGTTCCCAGCGGTCGGTAGGGTAGCGCCCCCGCGCTGGCTGCACCTCCTCGGCGAAGCGCACCTGGCCGGTCCCGTCCAGCCCCTGGAGGAAGACCACCGCCGGCTTCCCCACCTCCCTCAGACCCTGCCAGAAAAGGGTCACCTCCAGGGGCCAGCCCGTCTCCACCGGGCCTTCTGGCCGCGTGTACCCCAGGAAGCGGACCGCGGCCTCGGCCTCGCCTGGCGGAACCAGGTCCGAGGCCCGCCGGACGCCCACCGGCAGCGCCTCCGGCCGGACCGGGGGCGAGGGGGCGGCCACCTGCACCGAACCCAGGCTCCACATGGGCCCCCGCACCTGCCCGGCCGCATCCCTGGCCGAGAGTTCCCTTCCCGAAGCCCCATCCACGAGGCCCACGGCCAGGTCGTAGGTGCCAGGCGGGAGGCCCGCCGGCAAGAGGAGGCCCACCCGCACCTCGCGGGCCTGGCCGGGGGCCCAGCCCGCGAAGGGGTCCAGGCCGAAGGCCGGCTCCCGGTCCCACTGGGCCCAGACACGCCCGGCCTCGTCCCGCAGGCGGAAGAGCATCCGGGTCCCCTGGGGCACAGCCTGCAGCGGCCGCCAGACGAGGGTCAGCGCAGCCGCCCCGCGCCCGGCCTCCAGTGCACCCTGCCCCAGCGCCCCGCCCTCTAGAGCCATCACCTCGCCGAACTGGGCCTGCCCGGGCACCGGCTGCCAGGCTTCCGGCAGGCGGCTATAGAGGAGCAAGTTCGTCGTCCCGTACCACTCGCTCAGGGTCCAGAGCCCCAGGTCTTCCAGGTCGCGGGCCATCTCCCCTTCCAAAGGGCTCCCGGAGGCCAGGTAGGCCGGCAGCCAGACGCGGGGGTGGGCCGAGAGGAGGTCGGCCAATTCGCGCCGGCGGCGGGCAGGGTCCTCTTCCCAGTGCTGCACGGCCTGGGGCACGATTTGGGAGGGGGTGAGCACCAGGTCCGGCAGCGGCTGCGGGTGCTCGGCGCGGAAGTACCCCACCTGCCAGGGGAAGACGCAGAGGACGGCGTCCTCGGGGGCATCCACCGCGGCCACGCGGGCGATGAGGGGGCGGTAGTCGTCGTCCGGGTAGCGGGGCACGGTGTAGAAGGCCCCCAGGCACAGGCTCCAGACGATGGCCGTGGCCAGGGCCGCGCTCCAGAAGAGGGGCCGGGCAGCCCGCCAGGCGCGCCCCAGGGCCCACCCCAGGAAGAGCCAGAAGGCCGGCGCGGCCAGGAGCAAGAGCCGCTCGCCCCGCACCGGGGCAAAGGGCGCGGCCAGGTTGATGAGCCAGCCCCCCAGGAGGGGCACGCCGAGCCACATCCCCAAGTAGGTCAGGGCAGGGCGGTCTTCAGGCCGCGCCACCTTCCCCAGAGCCCACGCGGCCAGGGCAACCGGCACAAGGCCCAGCCCCCACCACGGGGCCAAGGGGCCCTCCCAGTGCCCCGAGCCCATGGCCGCCAGGTGCCGGGCCAGGTACAGGGGAAGGCCCAGGGGCACGTCGGCATCGCGGCCCACCTTGTACTGCACGTAGAGCCAGAGTTTCGGCCCAGCGTAGGCCACCCAGGGTGCGAAGAAGAGGAAAGCCACCCCCTGCGCCGCCAGGACCCCCCGCGCGGCACGCCAGCGCCCAGGGGCGCGCCTGGCCCAGACCACGGTGTAGGCCGCCTGTGCCAGGAGGAGAAGCGCGGCGTAGTACTGGGTGTAGAGCGCGGCTGCAAGGAGGGCCACGTAACCGGCCCAGAGCCAGCGGGGAGGCGTGTCTTGCCCTCCCAGGTGGCGCAGGAGGTCCCAGTGCGAGAGCGCGCTCCCCATCCCCAGGGCGGTGACCAGGGCGTACATGCGCACTTCCTGGGAATAGTAGATGAGGAAGGGCGAACAGGCCACCGCCGCGGCCGCGCCCCACCCCGCCGCGCGGCCAGCCAGGCGCCGCCCCAGGGCCCAGGCCAGGGGCACCGCGGCCAGGCCGGCCAGGACGGAAAAGGCCCGCAAGGCGATAGGCCCTGGGCCGAGGAGGGCGGTCCAGAGGTGCAGGAGCGCGTAGTAGAGGGGCGGGTGGATGTCCACCGCGGTCTGGCGGACCATCTCCCCCAGGGGCAGGGTGGCGAAGTAGACGCTGTACCCCTCGTCCCACCACAGAGGCTGGAACCCGAGGCGCGCCAGGCGCAAGTCCAGGCCCAGGAGGAGCAGGAGCCCGAGGGGCCAGAGCCTCTCGCCGCCCCAGTGCCTTCCCTCAGCGGCGGGCATCCGTTCCTCCTCGCGCCTCCGCCACCACTTGGCGGTAGACTTCCAGGGTCTCCTCGGCCAGGCGGCGCCAGGAGAAGGCAGCGGCATGGGCCAGGCCCCGCCGCCTGTACGCCTCCGCCGTCTGGGGGTCGGTGAGGAGGGCCAGGAGCCCCCGGGCGATGTCCTGCACGTCCGTGGGGTCCACCACCCAGGCGGCGTCGCCCACCACTTCCCGCAGGGCGCCAGCGTGGGAAGCGAGGACAGGGGTTCCGCAGGCCATGGCCTCCAGGGGCGGCAAGCCGAACCCCTCGTAGAGGGAGGGGTAGGCGAAACAGGCGGCGCCGCTGTAGAGGGCAGGCAAGTCCTCGTCGTCCACGTAGCCCGGGAAGCGGACCACATCCCGCAGGCCCAGCCGCTCCACCGTGGCGTAGAGTTCCGATTCCCGCCACTGGGCCTTGCCGGCCACGGCCAACTGGTGGGGCAGGTTTCCCTCCCGGCGGGCCAGGGCGAAGGCCTCCACCAGGCGGCCGATGTTCTTCCGCGGCTGGAGGTTGCCCAACGCCAGGACGTAGGGCCGGCGGATGCCGTAGCGGGCGCACGTTGCCTCAATGAGGGCCGGGTCCTCAACGGGGGCAAAGCC
>DAOTYM010000269.1:0-6344 GCA_034434775.1 Anaerolineae bacterium
CTCCGTATGGAGCAACCGCCGTGCCAGGAGGGCATCGGCCGGGCCCAGGGCCCACTGCAGCCCCCTGCGCAGGAGGCGCTTGCCCCACCCCAGCCACACCGCCTCCCGGCCGGTGTAGCGGAGGGCCGGCCAACGCGCCGTCCAGACCATCCACAGGTCCAGGCCCAGGGAGCCCCAGGTCCCCCAGCGGGCCACACGGAACCCCGCCCGTTCCAGCAGGACCTCCAGCGTCTCCCGTCGGAAGTAGAAAAGGTGCAGGGGCGGGATCATCCACCACACCCGCCGCCAGAGGCGCATCCGCACCCCTTCCAGGTCGTTGGGCACCTGGACGAAGAGGACGCCATCTTCCCGCAGGACCCGCCGCGCCTCTTTGAGGAGCGCCAAGGGGTCCGGCACGTGCTCCAGGAGTTCCCGCATGACCACGATGTCAAAGTGCCCCTCCGGGAACTGGGCCTCGGCCAGTTCCCCCTGGACCACCGGCAGGCCCAGGTCCCGCTGGGCCCGCTCGGCGGCAAAGGGCGAGAGTTCCACCCCCTGCACCGCCCACCCCCATTCCCGTGCCGCATCCAGGAGGAAGCCCGCACCGCACCCCACATCCAACAGGCGGGGCGGGGCCTCTCGGGGCCTCTGCGCCCGCCACACAGCCTCTATCTGGCGCAGGGTCCCGCGGTGCTCCTCTCGGGCCCGCCGGCGCAGGCGTGGGGAGGCAAGCACATCGGCATGTCCCTCCATGCCCCCCGTGTGGACGTTGCCGGGGTACGCCCCAGTGGTGAAGTAGGGCTCGTCGTAGAGCCCGGCCAGTTCCTCCCGCGCCGGAAGGGGGCTCACAAAGGCCAGCCCGCACCCCCTGCACCGCACGATGCGGTATACGGGAACGCCAGGGACCGCTTCCGGCGGCTCCGGCGTGACCCAGTTCTCCCCGTCCCGGCGGTAGAAGAGGGGCTCGTGCTCCCGCGCCCCGCACAGGATGCAGGGAGCAGGGGCCACCTCCTCAGGGGGAACCCGCTGCACGTCCTCCACCCTCCCCTATTCCTAAAGACGAGAAAGGCCCTCCGGCGATACGCATGTCCCCGCCCAAATCGGGAACTTACACCTGCACCACCTGGCGTTTGAGGCCCGATTCCACCATCTTCTGGGCCAGGAACACGGCGCGCAGGCCCTCCTTCCCGCTGACCACGAACTCCCGGCCGTGGACCACCGCGTCCACGAAAGCCTCCAGTTCGGCCCGCAGCGGCTCCTTGAGCCGGATGCCCAGCCTGACCATCTTCCCCTCGGCCACCCCCAGGATCACCGCCAGCCGTTCCCAGTGGCTGTTGGCGTAGTCGTTCTCGTAGAAGAAGAGTTCCTGGGTCAGGTAGTTCACCAGGAACATCCCCCGCTCGCCGATGAGGGAGAGTTGCCGGATCTTGGTGGGCGTCAGCCAGTTGATGTCCAGCACGCCCACCGCGCCGTTGGCAAACTTGAGCACCCCCGAGAGGAGGTCCTCGTGGACCGGGTGGACAGCCCGCTGCGTCTCGGCGTAGAGGCTCACCACGGGGGAGCCGGCCAGGAACTCCATCACGTCCAGTTCGTGGGTGGCCAGGTCAAAGACCACCCCCACGTCCTCCACGCGCGCCGGGTAGGGGCCGACGCGCCGGGCGTGGATCTGGAAGAGGCGGCCCAGGTCGCCGGCGTCCAGGCGCTCCCGCAGGGCCAGCACCGCCGGGTTGAAGCGCTCAATGTGCCCCACCCCCAGTTTGACCCCCGCCCGCTCCGCCGCCTGGATGATGGCTTCCCCCTCCCCCAGAGAGGCAGCCAGCGGCTTCTCCACGAAGACGTGCCGCCCGCTGGCGATCACATCCAGCGCCACCTGGCAGTGGAGCACCGTGGGCACGGCCACCGACACCACGTCCACCGCCTCTTTCTCCAGCATCTCTCGGTAGTCAGCGTAGGGACGGGCCTTGTAGATGCGGGCGACCTGTTCTGCCCGGGCCGGGTCGGCCACGGCCACCAGTTCCGTCTCCTCCATCTCCGCGTAGACGCGGGCGTGGTTCTTGCCCATGGAGCCCACGCCGATCACGGCAGCACGGATCATCTCTTCCCCTCCAGCAGTTCGGCAACGACGAGCGCGTCCACCTGAAACGTCTCTCCGCAGGCAGGGCACTCCAGCGCGACCCACGGCGCGTCGGACGTGGGGAACCCGGGCTCCACGCGGCGCCCGCAGCGGCAGACCAGGCCCACGAGGTGGGCTGGGTTCCCCACCACCAGGGCGTGGGCCGGCACGGAACGGGTCACCACGGACCCCGCCCCCACCATGGCCCACGGCCCCACTTCCACCCCCAGCAGGACCACCGCGCCAGCCCCCACCGAGGCCCCCTGCCCGATCCGCACCTCGCCTACCTCCCAGTCGGCATCGCCCTTCAGTTTTCCCTCGGGCGTCACGGCCCGGGGGAAGCGGTCGTTGGTCAGGCAGGCGTAGGGGCCGATGAAGGCGCCGTCCTCCACTGTGGTGCCGTGGTAGAGCGAGGCGTAGTTCTGCACCTTGACCCGGTCGCCGATGCGGACGTCGCGGTCCACGTACACCCCCTTGGCGAGGATGCACTCCGCCCCGATGACGGCTCCTTCCCGCACCTGGGCGTGGTGCCAGATGCGGGTCCCAGGCCCGATGCGGGCCTCCGGCGACACCTCCGCCGTGGGATGGATAAAGATGGAATTGGCCATCCCCTCACCGCTCCTCTTCGTGTCCTCTGTGTCCTTCGTGGTTTCAGCCTCCCCGCTCGGCAGCACCAAACTGCACCCGCAGGTAGGCGGCGATCACCTCGTGGATGCGGCACGGCGGCGGCGTGTAGGGGGTGAAGGCCCTCCCACGTGCCTCGGCGATGGCCTCGGGCAGGCGCTGGAGGTCCCGGCACCACAGGAGGTGCCCCGCCGCCTCCAGGGCCTCCAGCAGGTCCTCCTGGTGGCGGTCGTAGCGGTCCGGGTTGCTCACGCTCACCAGGGGCTTGCCCAGGTGCAGCACCTCCATCGTCGTCCCCAGGCCGCCGTGGGCCACCACCAGGTCGGCCTCGTTGTAATAGGGGATGAGCGTCGGCGCAAACCGAAAGTGCTCCGCATGGCGCGGGACGTAGGTCCCGTGCCCGATCTGCACCACCACCCGCTCTCTGTGGTCCGCTGCCCAGGCGTCCATGGCCTGCACCAAGGCGTCAAATTCCGTCGTGCCCACGGTGACGAAGACCATCACCACAGCCTCCCAGCGTAGATGGCCCTGGGGTACCGCTCCCGCAGCCCCTCCCACTGGACGAAGAAGAGGTCCGCCACGGGGTAGAGGATGCGCCCCGTCAGAGAGAGCCTCCGCACCCGGGAGGCGCTCTCCACGTGGATGACCTTCGCCCCCAGGGCCTTCCCCACCAGGGAGACCGGCACGGAAATGGCCGGCCCCGCCCCCAAGACGGCCTGGGGCCGCACCTGGCGCAGCACCTTCCAGGCCCGCCAGGCGCAGCGCACCGTGTTCCAGACGGCGCGCCAGGCGGGGTCCGTGCGGCCGTGCACCTTGGAGCGGGGCCGGGGCAGCCGGTGGACCGGCCCCGGGTGCGGCAGGTGCGCCACGGAGAGGTCATCCCCCTCCACAGCAACGTAGTGGTAGTCGTACCCCGGCCCCAGGAGTTCCACCAGGCGCACCATCTGCTTGGTATGGCCCCCCTCGCCCAGCACCACGAGAAGCCGGATCACGCCGCCCCCTCCAGAACTTTCCGGTAGACTGCGAGGAGCTGGTCCCGCACGGCAGGCCAGGCGCAGCGCTCGGCGTTGCGGCGCCCGTTCTCGCTCAGGCGGGAGGCCAGGGCAGGGTCGTCCAGCAGCCGCAGGATGGCCTGGGCCATGGCCTGCCAGTCCCCCTTCGGCACCACCAGCGCGCTGACCCCGTCCTCCACCATGTAGGGGATGCCGCCGGCGTCCGTCGTCACCACCGGCAGGCCGCACGCGCTGGCCTCTATAAGGGTGGCCGGGAAGTTATCAAAATCGGACGTGTTGACGAAGACATCGGCTTTCTGGTACTGACGGGGCATCTCCTCAAAGGGTACGGTGCCCAGGAAGGCCAGGGGAACCCCCAGCGCCTCCCCCAGGCGGGCCACCTCCTCCCTGAGCGGCCCCTCCCCCACCACCAGCACTTCCAGGTCCGGCCGGACCTTGCGCACCTCCGCCGCGGCGCGGACGAGCATCTCGGGGTTGTAGTCGTGCGTCAGGTGCCGCGCCCAGAGGCACACCGGCCGCAGGCGCTCCCGCCGCTGGAAGGGAAAGCGCTCCACCGGCACCAGGATGGGGACCTCCTCGTTGGGAATGCCCGCAGCGCGGAAACGCTCCCCGGCCCAGCCGGAGAGGGTGATGGTCGCCTCGGCCCGGGCGAGGGCCCAGCGGACCAGACCCCCGAAGCGCCGCAGGAACTGCTCGGCCTGGTGGCCGTGGTAGGTCACCACCAGCCGCCAGCCCAGGACCGGCTTCAAGAGCGCGGCCACCACCACGGGCATGAACCCCCAGTACGAGGCTGCCTGCACGTGCAGCACCTGGCAGCGGCGCGTCCGCCGCCAGAGCCGCCAGGCCAGGGCCAGGGGCTGCACCACCGGGAAGAGGGCGCGCCCCACGGAGCCCCAACGCCGCAGGGCGGGCAGGTCCGTGTTGACCAGCACCACCTCCACCCCCTCGCCCCGCCAGGCGGCGGCCAGGGACTGGGTCTGCACCGACACACCCCCTGGCCGCGGCGGGAGCGGCCCCACCACCGCCAACTGCTTCAGCACGTTTACTACTCCCCATCTACTCCAGAGGAACGCCGAGGGCGCAGAACCACCATCAGGACCGCCACCCCCAGCAGCGTCAGGCTGCTCACAGCCAGCCTGGCCTTCTGGTACCCGGGCACCCGGTAGCGGAAGACCACCTCATGCGCCCCAGCCGGCACGGCGGCACCCAAGAACCCCCCGTTCACCCGCAGGAGAGGGGCTTTCTCCCTATCCACCGTCACCTGCCAGTGCGGATACCAACTCTCCGCGGCCATCAGCACGAAGTCCTCGGCCGCGTCCACCTGCACGCGGATCACATCCCGCACTGGCGGCCCGCCCTCCAGGTGGGCGCGGGCCTCTCCTGCCGGCAGCAGGGAGGCGCACCCATCCTCCCCCGCGGCCACCCAGGGGCCTTCCCCTGCCGCGCCCTCCACCAGGGCATAGCCCCCTTCCAGGCACGCCGGCAGCCACTCCACCTGGAACGCCTGTTCCCCACCCTGCACCACGGCCGCCTTGCGGTAGGCCTGCAGGTAGGGCCGGGCTTCGGGGTTCTCCAGCAGGTAGACATGCTCCGTCTGGCGGATCACCCGCCAGCCCCGCAAGGCCACCAACTGCGCCACCACATCGTCGTAGACCGGCGCATTGCGGTGCACAAGCCCCCACCGCACCCCTACGAGGGAGAGGATGCTCTGGGCCAGGGGCGGGATGCCCCCTTCCCTCCCCTCAACTTCCAAAAGCAGGGCCGGGCGCACCACCCGCAGGGCATGCCACGGCATGGTGGGCGCTTGGAAAGCCTCCTCCGAGAGGACGACCCGGCGGTTGTACTGCCACCCAGACGTGGACCGCACGTAGTGCCACCCGTACGGCTCCACCTGCAGCGGGATCCAGTACCGGTCGTCCCCACCCTGCACGTCCAGCCACCGGTGGACCTCAACCTCGTCGGGGCGGAGGTACTGGTCCACTGGGAAGTACGCCTGGCTCCCGGGCCAGAAGTCCCAAGCCACCAGGAAGGCCAACGCGCCCGCCACGCCCCAGCGGAGGGCCGGCCGGCGGAAGCGCGCCGCCAGCCAATCGCCCCCCATCCCCGCCAGGCCGGCCAGGGCCACAGAAAAGCCAATGAGGGCTCGGAAGGAGACCCGCACCAGGTCGTCCAGCACGGGCAGCCGCCGCACCAGCCAGTAGACTGGGTTGTAGGGCACCCCAGGCCCCACTGCCAGGAGGAAGGCAAAGGCCCCTGCCACCGCCAGGCTCCACGCGGCGGCCCTGCGGCGCTCCGCCGCCAGCCCCACCGCCGCCAGCAGGAGCACCGACCAGCCCAGGTAGAAGGTGAAATCCGAGAACATGATGTAGCGCCCGTGGTCCAGAGGCCTCAAGTCCGGGCTGAACCGCGCCCCCAATGCCCAGGCAAGCAAGGGCAACGGCGCGGGCAGCACGGCCTCCTTCGGCCAGACCCCCGCGTACGGGCGCAAGCCCAGCAGCCGGTACTCCGCCGCGGCAGGGAGGTAGTAATGGAAGCAAAGGCCAACCGCCACGGCCGCCGCCACCGCTCCTCCCAAGGCCGCCGGCTGAGGGACCGACATCCCCCGGGCGATCAGG
>DAOTYM010000270.1:0-3859 GCA_034434775.1 Anaerolineae bacterium
CCTGATCCTCCGGGCAGCCGAGGAACACGACCTGGACCTTTCCGCTTCCTACCTGGTGGGGGATGCCCAGAGCGACGTGGAAGCGGCCCTGGCCGCGGGGGTGCACCCCATCCTGGTGCTCCCCGGCCGCGGGCGGGCGCACCTCCCGCGCCTCTCGCCCGGCCTCCGCGCCGCCTGCACCGTGGTGGAAGACCTCCCCGCCGCCGTGGACTGGATCCTCCGCGCCGCCGGCCTTGACCGCCGAGAGGCTTGATGCCGGTAGGGGCGCACGGCCGTGCGCCCCTACCGCCGCCGGTTGAGGTCGGGGCTCAGGCCAGGCGTCGGCCTGCGCCGACGGCCCCGTCCCCGCAGCAGGCCAGGAAGCGCGCCCCGCTACACCGGTTCAGTCGCAAGGGCTGCGCCCCCTACGGTGCCAGGGCGACCACCTGGACGTGATGGGTTGGCCCACTTCGGGCCAGCATTGACAAACGGGGCGTGCTCCGGTAGAATGCCCTCACCCCAAGGATGGCCAGTCCCAGCGCCCGCAGATCATCATAGAGGAAGCCTTTCCCAGCGCGGAGAAGGGCAGAGGGCGTAACCCCATCAGCCCGGTGGTGTTATGAGAGGTGAAACCGCCTGCGTCCAGGGCGGCTCTCGGGGACCACCGGGCTCGGAGGAGTTCGGTGTCTGTGGCAGAGGACGATGCCGCACTCGTGGCCAGGGCACGGGAGGACCCCGAAGCCTTCGGCCTGTTGTACGAGCGGTACGTGGACAAAATCTACGCTTACCTATATTACCGCACCGGCAGCCGAGAGGACGCGGAGGACCTGACGGCCCGCACGTTCTACCGGGCCCTGGACAACTTACACCGGTACCAGGAGCGGGGCTTGCCCTTCTCGGCCTGGCTTTACCGCATCGCCCACAACCTGATGGCCAACTGGCACCGGTACAACAGCCGCCACCCGCAGGTCTCCCTGGAGGCCCTCCGGCTGACGGACCACCAGGGGCGCGACCCCGAAAGGGCGGTGGAGAGGAACGAGGCGCGGGAGGTCGTCCTGGAGGCCATCCGCTCCCTGCCCCCGGACCGCCAGCAGTTGCTCATCCTCAAGTTCGTGGAGCAGATGAGCAACGAGGAGATCGGCCAGGTGATGGGGCGGAGCGAAGGGGCGGTGAAATCCCTGTACCACCGCACGTTGGTGGCCCTGCGCCGAGAACTGCAGGCCCGGGGGTTCCCGTTCCTGGACCTGGAGAAACCGAAGGACGAATCACAATGAAGGACCCACGCATCCTGCTCGCCGAAGAGGCACTGTTGCAAGATATCCTGGAGGCCCAGGCTGGCACCCTAGCGGAAGGGGGGGATGATACCTTCTACTTCCGCCTCTTTCCGCACCTGCGGGCGCGGCTCGCGCCGCTCTTTTCCCTGGCCCGGCACCTGCAGCACGTGCTCGTCCCCGTGCACCCATCGGCCCAGTTCCGGGAGAGCCTGCGGGCCGGGCTCCTGACGGCGGCGCGCCAGCGCATCCCCGCCGCTGCCGCGGAAGGGGCGGCCTGGAGGCCCCAGTGGGAGTGGATCGTCGGGGCCGCGGCGGTGGGCTCGGCCGTGTCCATTGCCGGTGTGGCCGCGCTCCTGATCCGCCGCGCCCAACAGCGCGCCTCCCAGGACGTCGCCTGAGGGGGCGGCCTGCAGAACCGCCCGCCCTGCACGAGGAGCGGGTGCCGAGAAAGCCCCGAAAAATCCTGAGCCCATCCCCACGCACCGGAGCGAGGGGCTCCCGAAGAGGTCCGTGCGGCCTGGCCAGAGCGCCCTCGGGGATGGAGTTTAACGTGGAGGAGGCTTGAGGACTATGAGGTACGCACGCATCACGGGATGGGGGAAATATGTCCCCGCAAAGGTGCTGACGAACCACGACCTTGAGCAGATGGTGGACACGAGCGACGAGTGGATCGTCACCCGCACGGGCATCCGGGAGCGGCGCATCGCAGCCAAGGGGGAGGCCACCAGCGACATGGCCGTCGCCGCCTCCCGCCAGGCGCTGGAGCGGGCCGGCCTCTCGCCGGACGACCTGGACCTGATCATCCTCGCCACGTCCTCGCCCGACTACTTCCTGCCGCCGGCATCCAGCATCGTGCAGCACAAACTGGGCGCCACCAAGGCCGGCGCGTACACCCTCTCTGCGGGGTGCACCGGCTTTGTCTACGCGCTCTCGGCCGCCCACCAGTACCTGGCCACCGGCACCTGTGAGAGGGTCCTGGTCATCGGGGCAGAACTCATCTCCTTCGTGGTGGACTGGACCGACCGCAACACCTGTATCCTCTTCGGCGATGGCGCAGGGGCGGTGGTGATGGAGGCCACCGACCAGCCTACAGGCCCCCTGGCCTACGTGCTGGGCTCCGATGGCTCTCAGGCCGACGCCCTCATCGTCCCGGGGGTCGGTTCCATCCGCCCCCTGGACCGCGAGGTGGTGGACAACGGGCTGCAGTACGTGCGCATGGACGGCCACAAGATCTTCCGGTTCGCCACCCACATCCTCGTGGAGGCGACCAAGGAGGTGGTGGCCCGCAGCGGCGTGCCCTGGGACGACATTGAACTCCTCATCCCCCACCAGGCCAACCTCCGCATCATTGAACTGGCGGCGCGGCGGCTGGGCATGCCCATGGAGAAGGTCTTCGTGAACATTGACCGCTACGGCAACACCTCGGCGGCGTCCATCCCCATCGCCCTGGCCGAGGCCGCGGACGAGGGCCGGCTCAAGGAGGGGGACCACGTGGTGCTGGTGGGGTTCGGGGCCGGCCTGACGTGGGCGGCGACGGTCCTCCACTGGCAGCCCACCAGGACGGAAGGGATCCCGGTGGCCAACTGGCCTCTCCGCGAGCGCCTGACGGAGCCCCTCAACCGGGCCAAGATCGCCCTGTGGAACGCCCAGGTCACGGCCCGGACGGCTCTGGAGGAGGCGATGATGCCCCTGCTGCTCCCCCTGTACACCCGCACGGCGCGCCGGCGCAAGGCGAAGAAGTAAAAGCAAAGCCCGCCACCCTCGGGTGGCGGGCTTTTTGCCCCTACGCCCAATCCCGCAGGAACTGGACGAAGAGGCGCACGCCGAAGCCGCTCCCCCCTGCCGGGCGGTAGGGGTTCTTGCTATCTTCCACGAAGGACGTGCCAGCGATGTCCAGGTGGGCCCAGCGGTACCCCTGGGCGAACTCCCTGAGGAGCATGGCCGCGGTGATGGCCCCGCCCCAGCGCTCCTTGCCCGTGTTGCGCATGTCGGCCACGTCGCTTTCAATGTAGGGGCGGTACTCCTCCCACAGGGGCAAGCGCCACAGCCGTTCGCCGGTGGCCTCGCCCGCAGCCGTCAGGCGCTGGGCCAGGTCGTCGTCCTCCGTCAACAGGCCCGCGGCCTCCCGCCCCAGCGCGATCATGCAGGCCCCGGTCAGGGTGGCGATGTCCACCACCGCTGCGGGCTTGTACTGCGCGGCGTAGGCCAGAGCATCGGCCAGGATGAGGCGGCCCTCGGCATCGGTGTTGATGATCTCAATGGTCTTGCCCGACATGGCCTTCAGGATGTCGCCCACCTTGTAGGCCTTGCCGCTGGGCATGTTCTCCGTGGCCGGCACCAGGCCCACCACGTGCAAGGGCAGGCCCAGGTCCGCCGCGGCGCGCAGGGCCCCCAGCACGGCCGCCGCCCCGGCCATGTCGCCCTTCATCGTGAGCATGGCCTCGGGGGTCTTCAGGGAGAGGCCGCCGGAGTCAAAGGTGATCCCCTTGCCCACCAAGACCAGGGTGGGCAGGTCCTGGCGGTCGGCGTTGTGCTCCACGATGATGAAGCGTGGCGGTTCGTCGCTCCCGCGCGCCACCCCCAGGAGCGCGCCCATGCCCAGTTCA
>DAOTYM010000271.1:0-4454 GCA_034434775.1 Anaerolineae bacterium
GAGGCGTGGCGATGTGCTGGGAGAGGACCGACCAGGGGTCCTCGCCGCGGAAAGGCGGGAGGCCCGTGAGCATCTCGTAGAGGACCACGCCCAACGAATAGAGGTCCGACTGGGGCCCCACCCGTTCCCCGAGGATCTGTTCCGGCGAGGCGTAGTAGGGGGACCCCACGAAGCCGGACTGGGTGAGGGAGGGGAGGTCGCGCACGCGGGCCACGCCGAAATCCAGCACTTTGAGCACCCCGTCTGGGGTGACCATCAGGTTCTGCGGCTTGATGTCCCGGTGGATGATGCCCCGGTGGTGGGCGTGTTCCAGGGCTTCGGCGGTCTGGCAGAGGAGGTGGAGGGCCTCCCGCCAGGGGTACGGCCCCCGCCGGTCCAGGTGCTCCCGGACCGTCTCCCCTTCAATATATTCCATGGCCAGGTAGTAGGTGTCCCGGTCGGCTCCGTAGTCCAGGACGCGGACGATGTGGGGGCTGGCCAGGGCCCCGGCCAGTTTGGCCTCTCGGACGAACCGCTGGACGTAGGAGGGGTCTTCGGCGAACTGGGGGAAGAGGACCTTGAGGGCGACGCGCTGCCCTGTCGTCTGGTCTTCGGCCAGGTAGATCCAGGCCATGCCACCGCTGCCGATCTCCCGCAGCACGACGTACCGATTGCCGATCAGTTGCTGCAACGTCCCCGCCCTCCCCGGAGAGAAAGGGTTGCCGGTACGGGGGATTATAACGCAGAACGCCGCTTCGGGCAACGCCTCGGCAACGGACCGGCACATCCTGAGGGGCAGCCTCGCCGCCGGCCTTCCCCCTGCGGAGAGGGCGTCGGCCCGCACCAACGCCCTGGTTGAGCCCCGATCTGAACCGGCGGCCGAAAGGCGGGAGCGGTTCATGCACCGCCCCTATGGAACCCCGGGACGGGGGAGGGTCCCACCTGCCCCCCAGCCCCTTCCATGCCCAAAGGAAGGGGAACCGGGCCTCCCCTCCCCAAGGGCTGGGCACCCGCGTGGTTGACAACTCCTGCCCCTTGTGCTACAATAAAATATGGTGAAATTAGGTTTCGCAAAGTAGAATTTTGGCCTGGACCCTCTGGCTGTATGGCCGAGGGCACCGGCAGGCTCTCCACAGCGAGGAGGAGAGGGTCGTGGGTTCCGAAGCAACCCGAAAGCCGAGAAAGACCAAACTTGTGGCTTCGGTCGTCCGCGCGGCGCGCCTTCTCAAGACCTTTTCGCGCCACCGGCCCGAACTGGGCATCACCGAACTAGCCCACCTCCTGAAACTGCCCCCCAGCAGCGTCTACCGCCTCGTCTCCAGCCTGGAGTCGGAAGGGCTGATAGAGCAGGACCCCACCACGGGCAAGTACCGCCTGAGCCTGGACCTCTTCCTCTTGGGCGCCCAAGTCCTGGACCAGATAGGCTTGGGCGAAGCCTCTCTCCCCTTCCTGCGCCGCCTGGCCGAAGAGTCCGGCGAGACGGTCAACATGGGCATCCTCCGCGATGGCGTGGTGGTCTACCTCCACAAAGTGGAGAGCACCAAGGTCATCCGAGCCTCCTTTGCCGTCGGCGACCATGCCCCGGCCCACTGCACAGCCATTGGCAAGGTCCTCCTGGCCTACCTCTCGGACCGGGAACTGGAGAACCTGGTGCGCCGGCATCCCCTTGAGAAGTGGGGGCCCAACACCATCACCTCCCTGGAGGCCCTGAAGGAGGAACTGCGCCGCATCCGGGAGCGGGGCTACTCTATAGATAACGAAGAGCTCGCCGCCAACATCCGCTGCATCGGCGCCCCCATCAGGGACTACCTGGGCCAGGTGGTGGCGGGCATCGCCATCAGCGGGCCGGCCCAGCGCCTGTCCCTGGAGCGCCTGGAAGAGCTCCGGGACTCCATCTTGGAGACGGCCCGCCTCATCTCGGAGCGCATAGGGTATCGGGAGACGCTTCCGCAAGCCTGATCGCAAAGGCGGATGGGCGTGCCCCGTACGCCAGGAGGAGCCCTGACGGCCTGGAGGGAAGCCCCCAGCGAACGGGCTCGCGGAGAGGCGGCAGATGGTCGTTTCGTGATCGGGGAAGCTCCGCGTCTGGCGGGGTGCTTCCAGGAGGTTGTACGGTGCGCGTGGGAATGTGCGCCCTTGCCCTCATCCTTGTGGCCGGGCTCCTCACCGCCTGCGCCCCAGCCCCCAAGGCCACGCCTACCCCGAGCCCTGCCCCCAGCCCCACGCCCTTGGAACGAGCGACGGAGGAAGGCATGGCCACACCCTCGGTGCCGACCGGCCTCACGGCCCGCGAGCGGGCGGCCGTGGACCTCTGCATAGCTGCCCTCGCCGGGCAACTGGCGATCCCGGCAAAGGAGATCCAGGTCCTGGAGGTGGAGGCGGTGGAATGGCCCGACGCCAGCCTGGGCTGTCCCCAGCCCGGGATGATGTACGCCCAGGTCATCACGCCGGGCTACCGGGTCCGGCTGCGGGCGGGTGAGGCCACCTACACCCTGCACACCGACGGCAAGCGGGCCGTTTCCTGCACTGCCCCCACCCCGTGACCTCTACCTTAAGAGGCAGCGGGGCCAGAGATGAGGAGGGGCGATCCGTGAATCGCCCCACCATTTTCGGCCACCGATTCAAATCGGGGCTCAAGCAAGGCGTCGGCCTGCGCCGACGCCGTCCGCCGTGGGGACGGCCCATAGGGGCGAGGCATGCCTTGCCCTGCGGACCTCACCCATCCCCGGCCTTCGGCCTCCCCCTCCCTCTCCGCACGCGGACCTCACCCCTGCCCCCTGGCCCCCTTCCCTTCTCCGCATGCGGAGAGGGAAAGGGGGGATTGGGGGATGGGGTGAGGTTTGCAGGGCAATTCATGAATCGCCCCTACTACAGAACCCTAATCCGCAGTTGGAGGGCGCTGCTCCTTACACTGACGCGCACGGGGCAACCAGGGTGGCACGCCGGAGGCGTGCCACTACGGCCGTGCACATCCGTTCAATCCGTTCCCAAAAATCCCTTGATTGCCCGCCCCTTACTTTGGAAATGCTCTCCGCGATGAGAGAGCGCGCATCCGTTCAATCCGTTCCCGAAATCCGTTGACAGCGCTCGGCCTGGCCCTCTCAGGCGAGGCCCTTCATCTCGGCGGCGATGCGCACGATGGCCACGAACTCCTCGGCCTTCAGGCTGGCCCCGCCGACCAGCGCGCCGTCTATGTCGGGCTGGGCCATGAACCCGCCGATGTTGGCCGCGTTCACGCTCCCGCCGTACTGGACGCGCACCGCCTGCGCGGTGGCCTCATCGTAGAGGTCGGCCAGGGTGCCGCGGATGGTCAGGCCGATGACGGCGTTGGCCCCGGCGGGGGTGGCGGCGTGCCCCGTGCCGATGGCCCAGATGGGCTCGTAGGCCAGGACCACTTTCCGCGCCTCCTCGGCGGTGAGGCCGGCGAAGGCTGCCCGCACCTGGCCTGCAACCCAGGCCTCCGTCTGGCCCGCCTCGTGCTGCTCCAGGTTCTCGCCCACGCAGACGATGGGCGTCAGGCCGTGGGCCAGGGCCGCCTTCACCTTGCGGTTGACCCCCTCGTCGGTCTCGCCAAAGTAGGCGCGCCGCTCCGAGTGCCCCAGGATGACGTACTGGCACAGGCCCTTGAGCATGAGGGGGGAGACTTCGCCAGTGAAGGCCCCCTGCTCTTCCCAGTGCATGTTCTGGGCCCCCAGTTTGATATCCGTGGCCTGGATGACTTCCCGCACCGCGGCCAGGGCCACGAAAGGCGGGCAGAGGACCTTTTCCACGCCCTGCACCTGGATGAGGCCAGGCCGCATCTGGCGGGCGTGGGCCACGGCCTCCTCCAGGGTCTTGTGCATCTTCCAGTTGCCGGCAATGATGGGTGTGCGCATGGTCCGTCCTCCTCCAGGCCGCTACAGGCGGTCTTCCAGGGCGGCCACCCCGGGGAGGGTCCTCCCCTCCATGAACTCCAGGGAGGCGCCGCCGCCGGTAGAGATATGCGTGATGCGGTCCGCCACGCCGGCCTGGTTGACGGCAGCCACCGAGTCCCCACCGCCGACGATGGTGGTGCCGGGGCACTCGGCCACCGCCCGGGCGAGGGCGAAGGTCCCCTCGGCGAAGGGCGGGAACTCAAAGACGCCCATGGGGCCGTTCCAGAAGACGGTCCTGGCACCGCGGACAGCCTCGGCGAAACGGGCGACCGTGGCCGGGCCGATATCTAGGATCCGCCAGCCGGCTGGCACCTGGTCGGCTGGCACCACCTTCCGGGCAGCGTCGGCGGCGAAGGCATCCGCCACCACCACATCCACGGGCAGGTGGAGCCGGCCGGCGGCCTCCTCCAGGAGGTCCTTCGCCAGGGGCACCGCCTCCTCCTCCACCAGGGAGTCGCCCACCGAAAGCCCCTTGGCCTTGAGGAAGGTGTTGGCCATGCCGCCGCCGATGAGGAGCGTGTCGGCCCGGGCAAGGAGGCTGCGGACGACGCCGATCTTATC
>DAOTYM010000272.1:0-1721 GCA_034434775.1 Anaerolineae bacterium
TTCTCCTTCTCCACCACCACCGTCTGGACGACGGGCTTCTCAACGACTTTCTCTTTCTCCACGACGACGGGGGTGGGTGCGGGTGCACAGGCGGCGACGAGGGCCAGCAGCACCACTGTGGCGACCAACGGTTGGACGAACGTTCCCTTGCGGCTCATTTGCATCCCTCCTTTGTAGCCGCTCGTTGCCGAATTTCGGCTACTACCTGCATAGCGCTCAATCCTCCGGCCTCTTTAGATGCTCCCTCTATCCTCTCCGATCACCTCCTTTCGCTCCCCTAGGCCCCGAGCGCGTTGAGAACTGCAGCCCACTCACCCTTTCACAGCGCCTCCTCCCCAGCCAGCGATCAGGTATTGCTGCAGGAAACTGAAGAGGAAGATCACCGGGACCGTGACCAGCACCCCTGCCGCCATCAGCACACCCCAGGAGTACATCTCCGTCTCGCCAATCAGGGTGGCCACTCCAGCGCTCAGGGTCATTTTGGACGAGGCCCACAAAAGCACCGAAGCATAGAGGTACTCGTTCCAGGCCACGTGGAAGGCGAAAAGGGCTGTGGAGATGATGCCTGGCAGCGCCTGGGGCAGCACGACGCTGTAGAAAGCCTTCCAGCGCGTGGCCCCATCTATCAACGCGGCTTCCTCTATCTCGTGGGGAATGCCGGCAAAATACGACCGCAGCGTCCACAATCCGTAGGGGATGAGGAAAGCGTTGTAGACCAGGAGGAGGGATTGCAGAGTGTTGCCCATCCTCAGAGACCACACGATCTTGAAAATAGGGATGACCAGGAGGATGTTAGGCACCATGTAGGCGAAGAGGATCACCCGGGCGAAGGCCTCAAAGAAGCGGTAGCGGAATCTGGAGAGGGAATAGGCGGCCAGAGAGGAGATCACAATGGCCGTGAAGGTGGTCACCAGAGAGACCATCAGGCTGTTGCGGAACCAAAGTCCAAACGCAGTGCGCTTGAGCAACCCGAGGTAATTCTCCAGGGTCCAGATATGGGGCAGAAAGGTAGGGGGATAGCCATAGTTCTCTTTATCGGGTTTGAAGGACGAGAGGGTCATCCAGAACAGGGGGAAGGCCATGGACAGCACGATGCTCACCAAGAGGATGTAGGCGAAGAGCCGGCGCGTCGCCTTGGCTACCCTGGCCACAATCTTTGCACGACGGATTCTGCAGGCCTGCTCACGCGCTCCGGGAACCTCGTCCCACGTGAGGCTGCTGCTTCCTGCCCTCTCTCCAATACGCCTCTCACCCACCTCTCCGATCGCTCCTTATTCTTGAGGGACAACCGTCCTCCGTGGCAGGCCAGGTCGGTCCCTCTGCTGATAGGTCCACGGGCGGACGAGTAACAAGTTGCCCCTCGTCTGCCCGTTATCCGTCGCTCGCCTTGCCGAAGCGACGGTGCAGGTCCTGCATGTAGGCCTCAACGTACGCGCCTTCCAGTTCCTCTGACTCGGCCTGAAACGCAACAAAAATGAACACGTCCCGCGGCAGAGAAGCGATGACCCGGGAAGCGCTATCCAGATCAACAAGCCCCTCCCCAGGTGGGCAGACCCGGACGCAGAACCCGGCCTCGTCAAGCCGGGGACAGGCATCGCTCCAATGCACGGTGAAAGCATGGGGGAGCAACCGCTCGGCGGCCAACCGCGGGTCCTCAAAGATGGCCGCCTGCTCCACCAGATCGCATTGTACGCCCAGAGCCGGCGAGTCCACCTCTGCCA
>DAOTYM010000273.1:0-11207 GCA_034434775.1 Anaerolineae bacterium
TCCCAGCAGGCAGGAAAGGACCTCTCACCTGTGAGCACCCATGGCGGATAAGGGCACACCCGAGCGGCGAACCGAGCCATCGGAAGAGGAAGGCGGGCCTGCGTTGACCATCCTGGAGCACCTGGAGGAACTCCGCTCCAGGTTGATCAAGGCTGGCCTGGCCCTCATCGCGGGCACGATCCTCAGCCTGGCCTTCACGCGCTACCTTTTGGAGATCCTCATCCGCCCCATGGGCGGCAAGACCCCCGTCGCGCTGCGGCCCACCGAAAGCATCCTCATCTACTTCAAGATCGCGCTGGTGGCAGGCGTGGTCATCGCCATGCCGGTCATCCTCTACCAACTGGTGGCCTTCGTCGTGCCGGGCCTGACCCGGAAGGAGCGGCGCTACCTCTACGTGCTCCTCCCCGCCGGCACCCTGCTCTACGCCGCGGGGGTGGCCTTCGCCGGCCTGGTCATGCTCCCGGTCGCTGTGCGGTACCTCCAGGGGTTCCTGTCCGACCTCATCACCCCCACCTATTCCATTGACTACTACATCTCGTTCGTCACCAACCTCCTCTTCTGGACGGGGGTGGTCTTTGAGACGCCCCTCGTCATCGCCTTCCTGGCCCGCCTGGGGGTGGTCACGCCCCAGTTCTTGAGCCGCAACCGCAAGTACGCCATCATCCTCATCGCCGTCATCGCGGCCGTCATCACGCCCACGCCGGACCCCTTCAACATGTCCATCGTCATGGTGCCCCTGCTCCTCCTGTACGAGGTGGGCGTCCTCCTGGCCCGGTTGACCTACCGCCCTCGGGCCAGCGCCCCTCAGAAGAAGCCGGCCCCCGCCTCCGGCGCACGGGCCGGGAGCACCACCGGCACCCCCTCCGGGGGATAGGCCTTTGCAGAACTCCAATCACGGAAAGGAGCGATGTGCTTCAATGGCGAAGACGCGTGTGCTGATCATGGGAGCCGCAGGACGCGACTTCCACAACTTCAACGTCTTTTTCCGACGCAACCCCAACTACCAGGTGGTGGCCTTCACGGCCACTCAGATCCCGAACATTGAAGGCCGGGTGTACCCGGCGGAACTGGCCGGCCCCGAATACCCGGAAGGCATCCCCATCTACCCCGAAGAGGAACTGGACCGCCTCATCGCCGACCTCCAGGTGGAGGTGGTGGTCTTCGCCTACAGCGATGTCTCCCACGAATACGTGATGCACAAGGCCTCCCAGGTGTTGGCGGCCGGGGCGGACTACTGGCTCATGGGCAGCGCGCACACCATGCTCAAGAGCAGCAAGCCCGTCGTCTCCATCGGGGCTGCCCGCACCGGCAGCGGCAAGAGCCAGACCACGCGCCGCGTCTGCGACCTCCTGCGGGAGCGGGGCTTCCGGGTGGTGGTGGTGCGGCATCCCATGCCCTACGGCAACCTGGTGGAGCAGGCGTGCCAACGGTTCGCCACCTACGAAGACCTGGACCGCTACAAGTGCACCATTGAGGAGCGGGAAGAGTACGAGCCCCACCTGGACCGCGGCATTGTGGTCTACGCGGGGGTGGATTACGAGACGATCCTGCGCGCGGCAGAGAAGGAAGCCGACGTCATCGTCTGGGATGGAGGCAACAACGACCTGCCTTTCTTCCAGCCCGACCTGCACATCGTGGTGGTGGATCCCCACCGGGCCGGGCACGAGATCGCCTACCACCCTGGCGAGGCCAACGTGCGCCTGGCGGATGCCATCGTCATCAACAAGGTGGACACGGCCGACCTGGCCAACATCGCCAAAGTGCGGGAGAACCTGCGCGGGGTCAACCCCACCGCCATTCTGGTGGAGGCCGCCTCCCCCATCTTCATGGAGGACCCCGCCGCCATCCGCGGCAAGCGCGTCCTGGTGGTGGAAGATGGCCCCACCTTGACCCACGGTGAGATGGCCTACGGCGCGGGCATCGTGGCCGCCAAGCGCTTCGGCGCGGCGGAGATCGTGGACCCCCGCCCCTATGCCGTGGGGTCCATCCGGGAGACCTTCCACAAGTACCCCCAGACTGGGCCCCTCCTGCCGGCGATGGGCTACGGGGAGCGGCAGATCCAGGAACTGGAGGCAACCATCAACGCCGTCCCGTGCGATCTGGTGCTCGTGGCGACCCCCATTGACCTGCGCCGTGTGGTGCGCACCAAGCACCCCATGCAGCGCATCCGCTACGAACTCCAGGAGATCGGCCGGCCCACCCTGGCCGACGTCCTGGACGCGCACCCGGCCTTCCGACGCTGACCAGGCCACTCCCACTCTGGCCCCCAACGGACGGCCTCGCCTTGGCGGAGGGGCCGTCCGTTTTTTTGCTTGGAGGAGGCGGCCCAGCAGAAAGGCCGGCCCGCTTCGTGCACCAGGTTCAGGGGAGAGAGGTCCGATCTAACCCCCTTCCCTGCGAACCGCAACGGCAGTTGCAACCGTTGCCCCACTGCAGGTTTGATGTTATAATGTGCCCACAGGAGGCGCCGATGGTCACCGATCGGGGAGAGCCTTCGCCATTCCACGCAGGGGCGGGAAGTGCCTCCCCCGCCCGCGACGGGGAGGCGCGCTTTGAGGCCGGGGTCCGCGCGGCCCTGGCCGGGAGGGTGGACCAGGCCCGACGCTGCTTCCAGGACCTCGCCGCTGCGGCCCCCCAGGACGCCGAAGCCTGGCTCTGGCTGGCCGCGCTCACACCCAACACGTGGGAAGCCCTCTCCTGCCTCACCCGCGCCCTGGAACTCGCTCCCCAGGACCCCCTGGCCCGGCAGGCCCTGCGCTGGGTCCGGGGGCGGCTCGCCGCCGGGCAGGCCCTGGAGCCGATGCAGGCCCCCTTCGTGCGGGACCTGGCGGCGCGTGCCAGGTCCAGGCAGGGCGGAGCGGAGCGAGGGCCCTCGGACCTCACACCTCCACCTGGGGGGCAGTTCCCCGAGGCCCCGGAAGCAGGGGACGGACGCCCTGGGTGGCTTGCCCGGCTCCTGCGGCTGCCGGGCCGCCTGTGGACCGGGCTGGGGGCACTGCTCCTGGTCCTGGGCCTCGGCCTGGGTGTGGCGGCCCTGCCCGGCCTGGGCCAGCCGCCGAACCCGGAGAGCATCCCCCCTCTGCCCAGCCCCCTGCCGACGGCGCCGGAAGCCTGGCTCCAGGCCCAGTGGCCCCTGGTGGAGGAAGCCCAGAAAGCCGGGCGCTGGACGGAGGCCATCGCCCTCCTGGAGGAGATGCACGCTGCCGCCCCCGCCGATGCCCTGGTCCGGGAAGCCCTCCTGGGGGCCTACCTGGCCCAGGCCCGCGCCCTGGTGGCCCAGGGCTATCTGGAGGAGGCCCTGCGCACGGTGGACCGGGCAGTGGCCCTCAGCCCCCAGGACGCGCGGGTGCAGCAGGAGCGGGAGGCAGCCCGGTTGTACGTGGAAGGCATGGAGCGCCACCGGGCTGGCGACTGGGCCGGTGCCGCGGCCGCCCTCCGCCAGGTGTACGCCATGGACCCGGCCTACCGCGACGTGCGGGAGATGCTCTACAGCGCCTACCTGAACCTCGGCCTGGCCCAGCGGGCTGCTGGAGACCTGGGAGCTGCCCGTCGGGCCCTGGACCAGGCCCTGGAGGTCTACCCAGAGGGTGAAGAGGCGCGCGCCCATTACCGCGAGGTGATGGTCATCCTCTTCCCCACCCCCACGCCCACCCCCACCACCCAGAAGCGCATTGAGGTGGACATCTCGGAGCAGCACTTCTACGCCTACGAGGGCGAGCGCCTGGTCTACAGTTTCGTCTGTTCCACAGGGGCAGCCTCCAGCCCGACGGTGCCCGGGCACTACCAGGTGCTGGACAAGATCCCCATGGCCTACGCCAGCACCTGGAACCTGAAGATGCCCTACTGGCTCGGCATCTACTGGTCCGGCGGTTTGGAGAACGGGATCCATGCCCTGCCCATCCTCTCCAACGGCCAGATCCTCTGGGATGGGTACCTGGGGCAGCGGGTTTCCTTCGGCTGCATCATCCTCAGCACCGAGGCTGCGCAACTGATCTACGAGTGGGCGGAGGTGGGGACCCCGGTCATCATCCGGGAGTGAGGAAGCCCCCACCGGAGGAGGTGGACGATGGGGCGCGCCCGGCTGGATGCGGAACTGAGGGCGCTGGAGCAGGACCTGCTGAAGATGGGCCAGCGGGTGGAACAGGCCGTCCGCCTTGCGGTCCAGGCCCTGGCGCAGCAGGACGCCGATCTGGCCCAGCGCATTGTGGAGACGGATGTGGAGATCAACCAGATGCAGCGGCACCTGGAGGAGCGCTGCCACGTGTTGATCGCCACCCAGCAGCCCGCGGCCATTGACCTGCGCATCATCCTCTCTGTGGTGGGGATCGCCACGGACCTGGAACGGATGGGGGACCACGCGGAAGGCATCGCCAAACTGGCCGTCATCCTCTCGCGGGAGCCACTCCTCAAGCCCCTCATTGACATCCCGCGCATGATGGAACTCGCCTGCGGCATGCTGCGGAAGGAACTCCAGGCCTTCGTGGACCGGGACGCGGACGCCGCACAGGAGGCCGCGGCGGCCGACGACGAGGTGGACGCCCTCTACGACCAGGTCTTCCGCGAACTTCTGGTCTTCATGATGAACGACCCCCGGACCATCCGGCGCGCCACCTACCTCCTGTGGGTGGCCCACAACCTGGAACGGGTGGCCGACCGGGCCACCAACATCGGCGAGCGAGTCCTGTTCCTCGTCACCGGGCAGGTGGAGGAACTGAATCCCAAGCGCAGCCCGCGCCGCGCCTAGGGCGGCCGGGCCAACCCTTCTCATGGAGAGACGGCCAAGATGACCATGGACCTGACCGAACTGGCCCAGACCGTGGGGTGGCTGGACGAGAGCCGCCGCCGCGACCGCGAGCAACTCCTGCAACTCCAGCAACGGGTGGAGAGCCTGACCTCCGAACTCCAGGACCTGGGCCGCCAACACCGCGAACTCCAGGCCCGCCTGAGCAACACCCAGGCGCAACTGATGAAACTCACCACATTTGAGGAGGCCCTGGCCAACTTCAAAGAAGAGGTCAAACTGATGCTCCAGAAGCACGTGGAGGAGCAGCGGCAGGCGGTGCGCGAGGCGCAAGCCCTCCGCCTGCGGGACCAGGAAGCCCAAGCCCGCGCCCTGGACGAACTCCACAAACAGGTCCAGCAGATCACGCAACTGCGGGAGGATATAGCCCTGGCTCGAGCAGAGGCAGAGCGGCTCCACACAAGCGTCCAGGCCCTGCGCCAGGACCTGGACAAAATCCGCCGCGCCGATGAGGCCCAGGGCAAAACCCTTCTCTTCCTGGAGGAGCAGCGCCGCCAGGACGCAAGGCGCCTCGCCGACCTCATCACAGAGCAAACGGAGCTCCTCAAGCGGCTGGAGGCTCTGGACGGGCGCGTGACAGTGGCGGCCGACGCCGTCCAGCGCGCCGAAGCGCGCCTCTCCGCCCTGTGGCGCACGCGGGACGACCTCAAGGCCGAGCAGACCCGCACCCTGGAGAAACTCCTCCTGGCCGACCAGGAGCGGGAGCGGAAGGTCGCCCAGCAGGCCCGGGACTGGGAAGCCTGGGCCAAGCGGCTGGAAGAGTTCAGCGGGCGCATGGTCCAGTTCGTGGAACAGTTTGAGGAAGGCCGGCGCATGATAGCCCGCCTCCAGAACCTCGGAGAGGAACTGCGCCGGGAGCAGGCCCAGGTGGCCGAACTCCAGCGCCTGGCCGAGGAGCGCCAGTTGAAGCAGTTTGAGGAGTTCCAGGCGGAGCAAGAGCGCCGCTGGAAGCAGGAGACCCTGCGCTGGGACCACCAGGTGGAGAAGCAGGACAAGGCCATGGAAGAGTTCCGCATGCGCCTGGCCGACCTGGAGAAACGCCTGCAGCAGGTCGCCGAACAGGTGCGCGACCTCTGGGAACTGCAGGAGGTCTGGGTCGCGCACCAGAGCGCGGAGATGCAGCGCTGGCTGGCGGAATTCAACCAGTGGAAGGCAAAACGCAAGTAGTGAGGGAGGTGTGGCCCTGTGCGCGTCGTCGGCACCGCCGGACACGTGGACCACGGGAAGTCCACCCTGGTCCTGGCCCTCACGGGCATGGACCCAGACCGCCTCAAAGAGGAAAAAGAACGCCAGATGACCATTGACCTGGGCTTCGCCTGGCTGACCCTCCCCACCGGCGAGCGGGTCGGCATCGTGGACGTGCCCGGGCACAAGGACTTCATCAAGAACATGCTGGCCGGCGTGGGGGGCATTGACGCCGCGCTCCTGGTGGTGGCGGCCGACGAGGGGGTCATGCCCCAGACCCGGGAGCACCTGGCCATCCTGGACCTCTTGGAAGTGCGCCACGGCGTGGTGGCCCTGACCAAGGTGGACCTGGTCCAGGACGAAGAGTGGCTGGACCTGGTAGAGGCCGACGTGCGCGAGGCCCTGGAAGGGACTTCGCTGGCCTCGGCCCCCCTGGTGCGGGTCTCTGCCAGGACCGGCGAGGGCCTGGAGGCCCTGGTCCAGGCCCTGACGGAGGCCCTGGCCCAGGCCGCCCCCCGCCGGGACGTGGCCCGGCCGCGTCTCCCCGTGGACCGTGCCTTCACCATCGCCGGCTTCGGCACTGTGGTGACGGGGACCCTTCTGGACGGCCAACTGCAGGTGGGCCAGGAAGTGGAACTGCAGCCCTCTGGCCTGCGCGCCCGCATCCGGGGCCTGCAGAGTTACAAGGAAAAGGTAGAGGTGGCCCGCGCCGGGAGCCGCGTGGCCGTGAACCTGGGCGGCATCAGCAAGGACCAGATCGCGCGGGGCGAAGTCCTCACCACCCCGGGCTGGCTGCGCCCCACCCGCCTGGCGGATGCCTGGCTGCGGTACCTGCCCAGCGCCCAAGACCCCCTGAAGCACGGGCAGGAGGTGGAGGTCTTCTGCGGGGCCGCCGAGGGGATGGCCCGGGTGCGGCTCCTGGACCGGGAAGCCCTACAGCCGGGCCAGGCAGGGTGGGTGCAGTTGCGGCTCCTCACGCCCATGGCCCTGGTGCGGGGGGACCGGTTCATCATCCGCCGGCCCTCCCCCAGCGAGACCATCGGCGGGGGGTTGGTGGTCCAGCCCCACCCGCCGCGGATGCACCGCCGGTTCCAGGCGGAAGTCCTGGCCTCCCTGGAAGTGCTCCTGCGGGGCTCTCCCGAAGACCTCCTCCTCCAGGCCGCGGACCAGGCCGGGCCGCTGCCAGCGCGCGACCTCCTGGAACGGACAGGCTTGGGCGAGGAAGACGCGCTCCAGGCCATGGAAGCCCTCCTCGCGGATGGCCGGCTCCTGGTGCTGGATGGCGGAGGGAGCTCGCCTCCCTCGGCGCGGGAGGCGGTGGCGAGCGGAAGGACCCTCGTCTCCCGCAGCGCGTGGACAGCCCTCCTGGAGCGCCTGCGGGAGGCTCTGGCCCAGTACCACCGCCAGAACCCCTTGCGCCAGGGGATGCCGCGGGAGGAACTCAAGTCCCGCCTGGGCCTGCCCAGCCGCACCTTCCAGGAGGTGCTGAACCGCGCGGCCGAGGCAGGTGAGGTCCACCTGTCGGAGGCGGCCGTGTGGCTGGCTGCCCACGAGGTCCGCTTCACCCCGGCGCAGCAGGAGGCCGTGGAGCGGCTCCTCGCGGAATTCCAGGCCCAGCCCTACACCCCGCCCTCCTGGGCCCAGGCCGCGGCTGCAGTGGGAGAGGACGTGCTGGGGGCTCTGGTGGCCCAGGGGCGCTTGGTCCGGGTGAGCGACGAAGTCCTCTTCCTCCGCGAGACCTACGACGAGATGGTGGCGCGGGTGGTGGCCTTCATCCAGGAGCACGGGAGCATCACCGTGGCCCAGGTGCGGGACCTCTTCAACGCCAGCCGCAAGTACGCCCTGGCCCTGATGGAGCACCTGGACGAGCGGCGCATCACCCGCCGGGTGGGCGACGAGAGGGTCCTCCGCTGAGGGGGTGCATGCACGTCGTCGTCAACGGCTGGTTCTGGGGCCAAAGGGCCGTTGGGAGCGGGCAATACCTGCACCACCTGCTCCAGACCCTGGCGGGCCTGGAGCCGGGGGTGCGCTGGACCCTGGTCCTGCCCCCGGGGAGCGCCGATGCCCCGCGGATGGTGGGGGTGCGGTACGCGGTGCCCCGGGGGCCAGGCAGGAGGTGGGGCCCCTGGGGGAAGGTGGCCTTTGAGCAGGTGGCCTTCCCCCTGGCCTGCCGCAGGCTGGGGGCCGAGGTGGCCTGGGTGCCCTACTGGGCAGGGCCGTTCTTCCCGTCCTGCCCCACGGTAGTCACCGTGCACGATGTCATCCCGCTCCTCTTCCGGGAGTACCGGGGGGGCGCGTGGGGCGAACTCTACCTGCGGCTGGTGGTGGCTTCGGCCCGCCGGGCCACCCGGGTCCTCACGGACTCCCGGGCTTCGGCGGAGGACATCGTCGCTCACCTCCGCGTGCCGAGGGAGCGGGTGCGGGCCGTCCTCCTGGCGGCGGACCCCCGCTGTCGGCCCGTGCGGGACGCGGCGACGCTGGCCAGCGTGCGGGAGCGGTACGGCCTGCCGGAGCGGTTCGCCCTGTACCTGGGGGGCTTTGACCGGCGCAAGAACGTGGCAGGGCTCCTGAGGGCCTTCGCTCGGTGGGCCGCGGTGGAGGCGGGGGAAGACGCCCCCCGGCTTGTGGTGGCTGGGCGCCTCCCCCCGAGGGAGACGCCCCTCTTTCCCCACCCGGCCCGGCTCGCAGGCGAACTGGGCCTGGGCGAGAGGGTGTGCTTCCCCGGCTGGGTGGACGATGCCGACAAGCCCGCCCTGTACACCCTGGCGGAGTTCTTCGTCTTCCCCTCCCTGTACGAGGGGTTCGGGCTGCCAGTGCTGGAGGCCATGGCCTGCGGCACCCCGGTGATCGCTTCCCGGCGGGCTTCCCTGCCGGAGATCGTCGGCGATGCGGGCCTCCTGGTGGACCCAGAGGACGAGGGCCAGGTGGCCTCGGCCATGGCCCACCTGTGGCATTCGGCAGAGGCGCGGCGGGCGTGGGGGGAGAGGGCCCTGGAACGGGCTTCCCGGTTCCACTGGGAGGAGGCCGCGGCCCAGACCCTCGCCTGTCTGCAGGAAGCCGCTGAGCGGAAAGGGGGAGGGTCTCCCCAGGCTCCCGATCTGGGGCTGTAAGGAAGGAGGTGCGGCCCCATGAACGCGGACGTGGACCTGAACAACAACCAGGGTGGCCGAGGCTGGGGGCGATATGCCCTCCTTGGGGCCTGGCTGCTGGCCTTCGCCCTTGTGGACGCCTTGCTCTGGTTCCGGGTGCACTGGGCGGCAGGCTTGGCCTTCGCCCTGGCCGCGCCCCTGGCGCTCCCCTTCCTCCTCCCCCGCAGGGCCATGCGCCTGCTCATCGTCCTGTACCTGATCTGGGCGGTGGCCTGGCTCAGCGGGACGTACCTGCAAGGGCTCCTGGCCGAGAACGCGGGGGTGATCGCGGCGCGGAACCGGGTCCTGGCCTGGCTCCTGGGGTCCTACGAGATGCAGGTGGTGTGCGCCGCCGTGGCCGGCCTCCTCTTCGGTCTGGTGACGGTGGGCGCCCCCCTGGTCCTCCTCGCCTGGACAGCCGCGGAGGGGGTCCTGGCCCTGAACGAACTCCCGGACGTGAGCCGCGGCGAGGCCCTGCGGCTGGTGCTGATGGCCCTCCTCAACCTGGGGCCGCCCTGGCTGGTGATAGACGAAGGGCAGGAGAAGTACACCAAGCCGGTGGGCCTCCTCAAGAAATTGGGTGGGCCGGGTCTGGTGGTGGTCCAGGAAGGGAACGCGGCCATCTTCCAGAAGGGCGGCCGGATCACGAAGGTCGTGGGGCCAGGGACGGCCTGGATCGCCTTCCTGGAGCGGACCCGCTGCGTAGTGGACCTGCGGCCCCAGTGGGAGAGCCGCACCCTGGAGAACGTCCGCACCCGCGACCACATCCCTCTGACGGTGAGGCTGGGCGTCGGCTTCCGCATTGAGCCCAAGGACGCGACCGACCGCCGGGAAGGGCCCCACGACCCAACCTCGGACCCCGTCCTGGGCCGGGTCTACCAGGCCTACGAAAGCACGGTGCGCAAGGCCGCCTTCAACCCCAGCGGTGATTGGCGCCTGACCGCCGTGGGGATGGTGGAGAACACCCTCCGCGACGTGGTGGCCACCTACGACTTTGACCAACTCTTCCGCCACGAGCCCGGGCAACCGGGGAGCGGCGGCTTTGACCCGGAGGAGCGCACCATCCGGGAGATAGAGAAAAGGGTGCTGGATATCGTCAAGAAGACGGCGGCAGAGCAGTTCGGCGTTTCCGTCACCACGGTGGACGTGAGCGAGGTCCGCGTCCCCGACGAGGTGCAGGAACGCCTCCTGGAGTGGTGGGGGGTCCGGTGGCACAGGGTCACGGAGATCGTCCGCGCCGAGGCAGAAAAGGAAGCCTTGCAACTGAAAGGGCAGGGCCAGGCAGCGGCCCTTGAAGCGGTGGAGCAGAAGCGGCATGAGGCTGTCGCGGCCACCATAAAGGCCCTGGAGGGGCTTGTGGCAGGGATCGCCTGGCGCGATGCGGCACTGGCCCAGCGGCTGGCCTCGGTGATAGAGCGCCTCATCGGGCGGATGGTGACCGAGGATGTCCTGGCCTTGCGCATGCTGGAGGCCCTGGAGAAACTCTCCGAGGGCAAGGGCGAGGTGACCGTCTTCCTCGGAGGCGAGGGGATGCCCTTCCTCTCCCCTCCGGAGGGACAGGGACGGGAACCGCAGTGACGCAGGGGGTGGCCTATGGCGATGGCGGATAGGGGCGGCGGACAGCCCACGGTCCTGGTGATCGGGGCGGCAAACCTGGATATCAAGGGACGGGCCGCCCAGGCCCTGATGCCCGGGACCTCTGCCCCGGGCGAGATCCGCAACAGCGTGGGGGGCGTGGCCCGCAACGTGGCGGAAAACCTGGCCCGCCTGGGGGTGCACGCCGTGCTCCTCTCCGCCGTGGGGGACGACAGCCCTGGCCGCCGCCTCCTCAGCCAGGCTGAGGAGTGCGGCATAGACGTGAGCCAGGTCCTCGTCCTCGCCGGCCAGCGCACCGCCGCCTACCTCACCGTCCTGGATGAGGCCGGCAAGCCCTTCGTCTCCGTGGACGATACGAAGATCATGGAGGCCATCACCCCGGCCTACATCTACGCCAACCGCAGGTACTTCCGGGAGGCGGCCATGGTCGTCCTGGACGCCAACGTGCCGCCCAAGGCCATGGAGACCATCTTCAAGTTGGCGGAGCGGTACGGGGT
>DAOTYM010000274.1:0-2437 GCA_034434775.1 Anaerolineae bacterium
TGCGGTGGTGCATCTCGTGGGCGGAAAGGACGTCCCGCAGGGAAGGCATCAGGGGGAGGTCATCCCGCAGCGCGGCTCGCAGGCGCGCCAGGCCCGTGCTCTCCAACACGGTCACCCCCGGTGCTCCCGCCTCCTCCCAAGCCCGCAGGACATCCTGACACAGCCTCAGGTTCTCCAGCACCAGGACCAGAACATGCGCCATCTCCGGCTCCTCCCCTTATAAAAAAAGTGCCCCATCCTCGCTTGGGTCACCCGGCCTCGGGCGTTCCCCGGGCCTCTACCGGCCTGGCAGCGCGGGGGTAGAGGGCCCGGAGCATGATGGGCGTCAGCAGAGTAGTCGCCAGGACCATGATGACCACGGTCGCAAACGTGCTCTCCTGGATGAGGCCACCGCTCAGCCCCACGGAGGCCACGATCAGCCCCACCTCACCGCGCGAGACCATGCCCACCCCCAACCGCAAGGCCTCCCCTGTGGAAAAGCCCCCGAGGCGCGCCCCGAGCCCGCACCCAAGCACCTTGGATACGATGGCCACCACCACGACCAACAGGGCGAAGGGGATGCCCTCCACCCCCAGCGCCCGGGCATTGGCTTCCAAGCCGATGCTCACGAAGAAGACCGGCACGAGCCAGGCGTAGGCCACCGTGTGCATGCCCCTCTCCACCTCCTGTCTCAGGGGCGTGCCGGAAAAGGCGATGCCCGCCAGGAAGGCCCCTGTGATGGCCGCCACACCCCCCAGCACCTCGGCCGCCCAGGCGAACAGAAGCGTGAGGACGATCGCCAGGGCCATCACGCCTTCGCTGATGGGCAGTTCGTCCACCAAAGCGCTCAGCCAGGGCACGGCCCTCGTCCCGATCCAGACCGCCGCCCCGAGGAAGAGGACCATCTTGGCCAGCACCCAGACGATGGCGACGATGCCCGCCCCCTCTCCCATCAGGGCGACGAACAGGGAGAGGAAGAGGATCACCAACACATCGTCCACCACGGCCGCGCTCAATAGGGCCACGCCCACCCGGGTCTGCAGGACGCCCAGTTCCATCAGGGTCTGCGCCGAGATGCTGACGCTGGTGGCGGCCAGCACCAACCCGATGAACACGCCTTTCTCCACGGTGAAGCCAAAGGGCAGGGCCACCGCCATGCCCAGGCCCACGGGCGCAAGCACGCCCAGGAAGCCCGCCAGGACCGCCGGACGCCCTGCTGCGGTCATGGCCGCGATGTCCACCTCCAGGCCAGCGATGAACATGAGGAACAGGACGCCCAGATGGGCCAAGTGGCTCAGCGACTCCCCCAGGTGAGGGTCGGCGAACATGGGCCAGTGCAGCATGTCCAGCACCGTGGGCCCCAGGATCAGGCCGGCCAGGAGTTCCCCCAGCACGGCCGGCTGGCCAAGCCTCGTGCTCACGTAGCCGGCCGCCTTGGCCGCAGCGATGACGAGGCTCAGGGCCAACAGGAACTGCAGCAAGGGGTCCAAGGTCACCACCTCCTCGCCTGGTCAGCGTCTGGTGTGAGTTCGTGCAATCCGCCGGGGGACCTGACCGCGGCGCCTCGGGCGAGACGCCGGCAACCAGGCCGCTTTCCCTGCTTGCCGCTATAGTAGGGGCACAGCATGCTGTGCCCCTACAGGTGGCATGCTGTGCCCCTACGGGTCGCATGCCCTCCCCCCTCCCACCGCGGCCTGGGCATGGGGCCAACCTCCCTCTGGGCAGGTGCATTATACCACAGGGATAGCCGTAAGGTGAATCGGCGCGGGAAACCAGCGGATCCGTTCACCGCGTTTCAGCGGGGCAGCCGCAGGACAGCCACGACAGGCAGGTGGTCCGAGGCCAGGGAAGGGGGCACCGAGACCTCCACCGGCTGTACCTCAGGCGTGATGCAGATGTAGTCTATGCGGCGCACTGGCATGGGAGCGGGGAAGGTGGGCGCAGGCCGATCCTCCAGCGCGGCAGCGACGTCCACCCACCCCGCTGCCCTGAGGTTGGCCAGTTCCGGAGCACCGGGCTCGGCGTTGAAGTCCCCCATGAGGATGGCCGGCGTCCTCTTGCCCCAGAGGGCGAGGAGTTCTGTCACCTGGGCCGCGCGCTCCGGCGCGGCTTCCTCTTCGTGGTCCAAGTGGGTGACCATCACCAGGACCTGCCCTTCCCCCACCTGGACCGTGGTGAGGAGGCACCCCCTCGGCTCGCTGTGGTAGGTCTCAAAGGGGAAGTTCTGCACCCCCACAATGGGGTACCGAGAGAGGAGGGCGTTCCCGTACAACCCCTCCACGGTGGGGCCGAACTCGGCCCGCATCCCCAGCCGGTGGCTGAGCCAGAGGAGCACGTCCACGCCCCCATCCAGCAGCCGCCCGCGCGAGACCTCGTTGAGCCCGATGACGTCAGCCTGCGCCTCGGCCAGGGTGCGGGCCAGCCCCTCCACATCCAGGGAGCCCTGGGCGTAGAAGCC
>DAOTYM010000275.1:0-6658 GCA_034434775.1 Anaerolineae bacterium
CTTCGGGCGTCAGGTTGGCGAAGACCACCTTGCCGCGCGCCGGCAGGTCTGGGGCGTCGTGGCGCGAGGAGGTGGGGATCTCCCC
Source organism: Anaerolineae bacterium (assembly GCA_034434775.1). Classification (GTDB taxonomy): domain Bacteria; phylum Chloroflexota; class Anaerolineae; order DTPP01; family DTPP01; genus DAOTYM01. Next base: position 86 of record DAOTYM010000275.1, read on the forward strand.
CGTCCCTTCCAGGCGCACCTTCAGTTCCCGGGCAGGCACCACACCCTCTCCTGGGACGGGTTCGGTCGCCTCCACGTCGGCCACCAGGGGCACCGTCACCTCCACCGGGACCACCTCCGGCGTCAAGGTGATCTTGGCCACCGGGATCACCACCACCAGGGTGGCGAGGAGCGCTCCGAGGAGGACCAGGAGGAGCAGGAAGGCCGCCAGTTGTGCCCACCGGGAGACCAGGTCCTGCCCCACTTCCGACGCCGAGCGGAAGCCGGGCGGCCTCTGCAAGCGCTCCTCCCGGCGACGCAGGCCCTGCACCCCCCGCCCCAGCCTCCACCAGCGCTTGGGCATCCGCCGGAAGGAGGGGATCCCCTCGGCCTGGAGCAGCCTCCGGGTCTCCCCATCTGGGGCCACCACGGCCACCTCTTTGGAGAGGCTCTCGGCATGGCGCCGCAAGAGTTTCACCGCGACCGGGCTGGCCAGGGCCTGGGACCCCTTGGGCAACACCACCAGCACCCGCCTGCCATCCGTCCACTCCAAGCGGTCGCGGAGGGTGATGATGTCGTCGTCCGCTTCCAGGTAGATGACTTCGTCCATGGCTCCACCCGCGCAGCCGCCCTACAGGCGGCTACGCGCTCAGTGCCTCGTCCACCAACGCTGGCACGCGGGCCAGGGCCTCCGGAAGCCGCTCGGGGTCCCGCCCCCCAGCCTCGGCCAGCGTGGGCCGGCCACCGCCTCCGCCCCCCACCGCCTCGGCCACCTTCTTGACCAGGTTGCCGGCGTGCAGCCCTCGCTTCACCAGGTCGGGCGTGACCGCAGCGACCAGGGCCGGGCGCCCGTCAATGAGGGCCCCGAGCACCACCACCGCCGAGCCCAGCTGCTCCCGGAACCAGTCTGCCATCTCCCGCAGGGTCTCGCGATCCCCCGCCTCCACTGCCCGGGCGACGACGTTCACGCCCCGCACCTGCACCACGTCCGCCAGGCTCCGCCCCAGGTCCTTCAGGGCCAGGGCCTTCCGCACGGCCGCCAACTCCTTCCGCAGGCTCTCCGCCTCGTCCAGGAGCGCCCTGACCTTCTCCCCCACCCCTTCCGGCGGCACCTTCAGGAGGGCCGCCAGGTCCTCCAGGGCCGCCAGCCGGGCCATCAGGAGCCGCACCGCGCCGTGGCCGGTCACGGCCTCAATCCGGCGCAGGCCCGCGCCGATGCTTGTCTCCGACACAATGTGGAAGAAGCCCAGTTGCCCCGTCCTCTGGACGTGGGTCCCTCCGCACAGTTCCTGGCTGTAGGGCCTGTCCGCTGGCCCCACCCGGATGACGCGCACTACATCCCCGTACTTCTCGTCAAAGAGGGCGATGGCCCCGGCCGAGACCGCCTCCCGGTATCCCATCACCCGTGCGTCCACCGGGTAATCGGCCAGGATGGCCTCGTTGACCTTGCGCTCCACCTCCGCCAGTTCCTCAGCCGTGAGCACGGAGGTATGGCTGAAGTCAAAGCGCAGCCGGTCCGGCGCGACCAGGGACCCGGCCTGCTGCACGTGCTCCCCCAGGGTCTCCCGCAGCGCCCGGTGCAAGAGGTGGGTGGCGGTGTGGTTGCGGGCGATGTCCAGGCGGCGCTCCCGGTCCACCAGGGCGCGCGCCTCATCCCCCACGCGCACGCGGCCGGCCACCACGCGCCCCCGGTGCACGATCAGGCCCGGCACCGGCCGCAGCGCCTCCGCCACTGCAAAGCGCCACGCTGGTTCGCCGGCCCCAGCCCCAGGCCCCACGATGAAGCCGGTATCGGACACCTGGCCGCCGCTCTCCACATAGAAGGGCGTGGCCGGGAGGACGACCTCGGCCTCCTCCCCCTCGGCCACCGAGTCCACGGGCCTGCCCCCGGCAAAGAGGCCCACCACCTGCGTATCGGCCTCGGTGGTCTCGTAGCACAGGTGCTCCACCCCATCCTGCCCCAGGACGCCCTGCTCTTGGAGGCGCCGCAGGAACTCCACATAGGGCTGCAGTTCCTCCGGCGACTCGGCGACGAACGCCGCCTGGGCAGCGCGGGCCCGCGCCCGCTGCTCCTCCAAAGCCTTGCGGTAGCCCTCCTCGTCCACCCCCAGGCCGTGTTCCCGGGCGATATCGCGGGTGAGGTCCAGGGGGAAGCCGTAGGTGTCGTAGAGCCGGAACGCCACTGGCCCTGGGATCACCTTCTCCCCCTTGGCCTGGAGGTCGGCGATCACGTCGTCCAGGAGCGAGAGGCCCACGCTGAGGGTCCGCTGGAACCGCTCCTCCTCCTGCTGCACCACCCGCAGGATGAACTCGCGGCGGCGCACCAGTTCTCCGTAGTGGTCGCCCATCACGTCAATGACCGTGGGCACCACCTGGTAGAGGAAGGGCTCGTCAAAGCCCAGGAGTTTGCCGTGGCGCGCCGCACGCCGCAGGATGAGCCTGAGGACGTAGTTACGCCCCTCGTTCCCCGGCAAGACGCCGTCCCCGATGAGGAACGCCACGGCCCGCGCATGGTCGGCGATAACGCGGTAGGAGACGAGCCGCTCCCGCACCTCCGCCTCCGAATGCCCCAAGAGGGCCTGGGTCCGCTGGATGATGGGCACGAAGAGGTCCGTCTCGTAGTTGGACTCCACGCCCTGCATCACGGCGGTGATGCGCTCAAACCCCATGCCCGTATCAATGCTGGGCCGAGGGAGGGGCCGCATCTCCCCCGAGGCGGTCATCTCAAACTGCATGAAGACCAGGTTCCACAGTTCCATCCACCGGTCGCAGTCGTGGGCTGGGCTGCAGTCCGGGCGTCCGCAGGTGCAGTGGGCCTCGCCGCGGTCGTACAGGATTTCGGAGCAGGGGCCACAGGGACCCACGTCCCCCATCATCCAGAAGTTGTCCTTCTTGCCCATGCGCACGATCCGCTCTGGAGGCAGGCCCACCACCTCCTGCCACAGGCGCGCCGCCTCGTCGTCCTCCTGGTAGATGGTCGCCCACAGCCGCTCCCGGGGGATGCCCATCACCCCCGTGAGGAACTCCCACGCGTAGCCGATGGCCTCCCGCTTGAAGTAGTCGCCGAAGGAGAAGTTCCCCAGCATTTCAAAGAAGGTGTGGTGCCTGGGCGATGGCCCCACCTCCTCCAGGTCGTTGTGCTTGCCGCTGACCCGCATGCACTTCTGCGCTGTGGTGGCCCGCACGTAGTCCCGCTTCTCCAGGCCCAGGAAGACATCCTTGAACTGGACCATGCCCGCGTTGGTGAAGAGCAAGGTGGGGTCGCCGTGCGGCACCAGCGACGAACTGGGCACGATGGTGTGCCCTCGGTCGGCGAAATACTGAAGGAACGTGCGTCGGATCTCCGCGCTCCCCATACCCATGGGTCATCCCTCAAGTGGACGGTCGGGCAGCCTCGCGCCGCACCGGCACGGGCCGCCTTGTGCCGCCGATTGTAGTGCAACTCCAGCATAATGTCAACCACTGGCGGTTTGGCAACGCCGCGAAATGTGGTATAATGCACCCGTCGCCCGGAGCCGCCCAAGGGCCGCACAAGGCGGCTCCAATCCCATGAGACCTAGGAGACCGAAAACCGGTGGCCAACCCCCTTGACTTTCTGCTGGGCCTGTTTTCCCTGGACATCGGCATTGACCTGGGGACCGCGAACACCCTCGTCAACGTCCGAGGGAAAGGCATCGTCATCAACGAGCCCTCCGTCGTCGCCATTGAGAAGCGCACCAAGAAGGTCCTGGCCATTGGCCTGGAAGCCAAGGAGATGATCGGGCGGACGCCGGCCAACATCGTGGCTGTCCGCCCCCTGCGGGATGGCGTCATCTCCGACTTTGACATCACCGAGCGGATGCTCCACTACTTCATCCAGAAGGTCCACGAGGGGATGGTGCTGCGGGTGCCCCGGCCCCGCGTGGTGGTGGGCATCCCCAGTGGCTGCACCGAAGTGGAAAAGCGGGCCGTGCACGATGCCACCCTCAGCGCCGGTGCCCGGGAAGCCTACCTGATTGAGGAACCCATGGCCGCAGCCATCGGCGCAGGCCTGCCTGTCACCGACTCCATCGGCAGCATGATCGTGGACGTCGGAGGCGGCACCTCCGAAGTGGCCGTCATCTCGCTGGGAGGCATCGTCGCCAGCCGCTCCATCCGCGTGGCCGGCGACGAGATGGACGAGGCCATCATGGAGTACGCGCGGACCAAGTACAACCTCTACATCGGCGAGCGCATGGCCGAGCGGGTCAAGATCACCATCGGCTCCGCCTACCCCCTGGAGCAGGAACAGACCATGATCCTGCGGGGCAGGAACTTGGTCACTGGGCTGCCCGAATCGGTGGAGGTGAGCAGCGTGGAGATCCGCGAGGCCCTCCGGGACTCGGTGCAGGCCATCGTGGACACCGTGCGGGCCACCCTGGACGAGACCCCCCCCGAACTGGTGGCCGACCTCATGGAACAGGGGATCGCCTTGGCCGGGGGCGGCGCGCTCTTGCAGGGCCTGCCCGAACGGCTGACGGAAGAGGTCAAGATCCGGGTCTACCGCGTGGACGACCCCATGACCGCCGTGGCCCGGGGAGCGGGGAAAGTCCTGGAGGAACTGGACACCCTGCGCAAGGTCCTGGCCAGTGTTGAGCGTGCCGGCATCTCGCGCTAGCCTTCCCAAAACGAGGCCCCCAGCCGCCGCTCCCGCCGGCCGGCCGTGGAGAAGCGAGCCGTGGTGAGAAGCATCCGGCGCTCCTCCTTCTTGCTGGTCTTCCTGCTGGTCCTCGCCCTCACGCTGCTCCTCCTCTTCCAGGCAGGGTACCTGCAGGCGGTGGAGTCCATCGGCCTGCGGCTCCTCGCCCCCCTGGAAGGGGCGGCAGCCTCGGCCGCCGCCGGGGCCATCCGCCTGGTGGATAGCGCCCGCGACCTCGGGAACCTGCAGGAGCGGTACGCCGCGCTGGAGAAGCAGGCCAACGACCTCCTCGTGGAGAACATCCGCCTCCGGGAACTGGAAGCCGAAAACGAGGCCCTGCGCCGCCTCCTGGGCTTCGCCCAGGCCAACCCCGACCTCCAGGTGAAGGCCGCCACGGTCCGCGGCCAGGTCATCGGGCGCGACCCCACCAACCTGGCCCGCTACCTCATCATTGACGTGGGCGAGCGGGATGGCATCCGCCGCAACATGCCCGTCGTCACCGACGAGGGGCTGGTGGGCACCGTGGACCAGGTCTACGCCACCGCCAGCAAAGTGCGCCTCATCAACGACCTGGACCACACGGTGAACGTGATCTTCCAGCGGTCCCGGGTCAAGGCCGTGGCCCGCGGCCAGGTGGACGGGAACCTCCTGGTGGAGTGGATCCCCCAGGACCCCGATGCCGTGGCCGTGGGGGATATCGTCCTCACCTCTGGGTTGGGCGGGCGGTTCCCGCGGCTCCTCGTAGTGGGCCAGGTCATCGCCACGGAACAGCGCGACTACGAGATGTTCCGCCGGGCCGTCGTCCGCCCCGTGGTGGACTTTGAACGGCTGGACTTCGTCCTGGTGGTCACCGGCTTCGCCCCCCTGGAAGGGCTGGAGGACCTCCTGACCTCCGAGCCGGAACCGACCGTGCCAGGCCCGGAGGGGACGCGATGAGCCTGTACCTTTCCGTGCCCCTCCTGGCGCTCCTGGCGGTGGTCCAATCGGCCGTCCTCCCCCGCTTCCCCGTGGCCGGAGTCCATGCCGACCTGGTCATGCTGGCAGTCGTGGCCTGGGGCTTGCTCAAGGGGAACCCCCATGCCCTGGTCTGGGGGTTCATCGGCGGAGCCTTCCTGGACCTCCTCTCCGGGCTCCCCTGGGGAAGCCAGACCTTCCCCCTCCTGGTGGTGGCCGGCCTGGCCGGCCTTGGGGGGGCTGGCCTCTTCGGCCAGCACTTCGGCATCCCCTTCGCCGCTGCCCTCGTGGGGACCTGGGTGGACTACACCCTCTCGCTCTTCATCCTGAACGCCCTGGGCCGAGCCCTGCCCCCTGGCCCCTTCGTGTGGCAGGTGCTCCTGCCAGCATCGCTTCTGAACACGGTGGCCATGGCCGCCATCTTCCCCCTGGCGAGCCTCCTCCACCGCTTGACCCATCGGGAGAGGCTTGAGTATGGATGACCTCGGCTCTCAGGCCCGCGCCTTCACCCTGCGCCTGTGGCTGCTCCGGGGCGCCTTTCTCCTCGTCCTTGTGGGGCTGGCGCTTCGGATCGGCTTCCTGCAGATCGTGCAAGGCGACCGTTACCGAGCCTACGCCGACACCATGCGCATCCGCACCGTGAGCCTGGAGGCGCCTCGGGGGGTCATCTACGACCGGGCGGGGAACCTCCTGGCCCAGAACCTGCCCAGTTTCAGCGTCTACCTGGTGCCCGGAGACCTCCCCGAAGACCAAGAGGCCCGCTACCAGGCCATCCTGCGGGCGCTCCAGATCGTCCAAGCGGTGGACGGCGACCGCTGGAGCCCTGTGGAAGAGCCCCCTCCGCCCCCGCCAGAGCCCCAGGACCGCTGGGAGCGCCTGAAACCCACCCCCACCCCCGAAACGAAGCCCTTCAGCCTGCCGGACTACGCGCATGAGTGCTGGAAGAAGGTGGAAGACCTCTTGCACGTAGCCCCCTCCACCCCC
>DAOTYM010000276.1:0-1850 GCA_034434775.1 Anaerolineae bacterium
CCGGGTGCTTGCGGGCGTACAGGTCGGCCACCACGTTGGCCAGGAGGCGCAGGACGCCCCGGGTGCGCTGGAAGGTGGGGAACGTGCTCCACCGTTCGTAGAGGGTGTCAATCACTTGGGGGTGGAAGGGATAAGCCAGCCGCATCCGCTCGCGGTAGGCCGGGTCACGGACCTCGCCGGGCACGTCCTCCCCCAGGCGCTGGTACATCTGCCAGTAGGCCTCGGCCACCCGCTGGGCTTCTTTCGGGTCCCCCACCTCCTCAAACAGGCGCCGGCGGATGACCTCAAACACCTCCGCGCCCTCCACTGGCGTGTAGATGGCCTCCAGCCGTCCGAAGATACGCTGGAGTTGGTCCAACGCCCGCTCGCCTTCCTCGCCGTAGGGCGCGCTGGAGGGCAGCGTGACCACCAGCGCGCACCGCTCCAAGCCCTTGACCGCCTCCGTGAGTTCCTGGAAGAAGGCCATCACCTGGTCCTGAAAGTCCCGCGCCTTGACCGCGTACTCGGCCATCTCGTCCATGAGGACCAGGGTAGGCGCGTCGGCCAGCAGGTCCAAGAGCAGGCCCTTGCCTGGCGCGCGCCGCCGCCTGTCGTGCTCCTGCAGCATCTCGTAGCGGCCCAACTGCGCCGCCAAGTCTCCCCACGGCGTCCGTCCCAGGGGGTCGGCCACAACGCCGTCAAAGGCGAGCACGCGGGCTTGGGGCACGGCCGGAGCCCCGCTTCCTTCCAGCACCTTCTGCAGCACCTCGGTGCCCAAGAGGCTCTCGGGCGAGCGGAAGAGGTGGTACAGGGCCACCAGCCCGTGGGTCTTGCCACCCCCGAAGGGGGTCTGCACCTGGATGACCGGCTCGCCCCGCCCCGTCCCCGCCAGCCTGCCCAGGACGGCCGCCAGGAGGTTCACCAGGCCCCGGGTGGGGTAGGTCTTCTGGAAGAAGGTCGCCGCATCCTGATACTCCAGCGGTCCCCGGCCGACCACCACATCCGACAGGCTGGCGGCGAAGAGCGACTCATCCACGTGCCCCCCGCGGATATCCCGGTGGGGCACGGCCACGCTGTGCCAGGGTTTGAGCATCCCTCACCTCCTTGTCCCGTCATGCCTCACAACAACCGATCCTGTCGGGGCCTGGGAGCCCGGCGGTCGCCGCGCACGTTCAGGAGACCCTGCAGGAGTTGCTTCTCCTTGTCCCCCTCCGGCAGGACGTCGGCCACGGACTGGGCCACCCGCCAGAGGGTCTCGTCATCGCCGCGGTTCAGGGCCAGGTGCTCGTAGAGCGCCTGCCGCTGGTTCGCTTCCCACAGGATGCAAGCCTTGTGCAAGATATCCACCAGGGTGGTGTACCGCTCCCGCTCCAGGAAGCGGCTGTCCCTCGCCCGCTCCCGCGGCCCCAGGACCCGCACGTACTCCTTCTCCTTCCTGACGAACCCGCTGCGGTTCCACAGGTCCACGAGTTCCGCACCCACGGCTCGGGCGAGTTTGTTGGCCTCGTCAAAGGGGACGCGGGCGTGGTTGTAGGTCCAGCGCCAGAGGAGGTAGAAGCGGGTCTCGGCATCCACCCCGCCCAGGCTGCCCCCCCCCCCCACCCCGGCGCTTCGGGAGAGGCCCTCACCCCCTGCCCCTCCTCCCCTACCGCTCTGGGAGAGGGAGCCAGGGGAAGAGCCCTCACCCCCTGCCCCCCCTCTCCCACCGCCCTGGGAGAGGGAGCCCGGGGAAGAGCCCTCACCCCCTGCTCCCCCTCTCCCACCGCTCTGGGAGAGGGGACCAGGGGAAGAGCCCTCACCCCCTGCTCCCCCTCTCCCACCGCTCTGGGAGAGGGGGCCGGGAGGGAAGCCCTCACCCCCTGCCCCCCCTC
>DAOTYM010000277.1:0-3235 GCA_034434775.1 Anaerolineae bacterium
TCTGTACGCCAGATCTGGGAGGATTTGCTGGAATATGAGAGGCTGGGCAACCTTGTCCCCCGGCCGGACCTTGAGCGCATGGCCCAGACAGCGAGCGAACTGCAGGGATTGAGGCAACGAGCCGAGCGAGAGATCAGGGAACCCCTGCAGAGCGAGTTCCGGCGGCGAATGGGCGAGGCCGAGACCGAGCTCATGGCGATCCGAGCCAGCGGCAAGACGACCAACGGCATCTTCGCCGACACGGTGGTGTATCTGCTGCGCAAGTACGGCCCCATGCGCACCGTTGAGCTACACCCCTTGATCCAGCAAATACACCCAGACCTATGCGACGACACCATTGATCGGGTCATTCGGGGCGTGCACTTTGGCAAAAGGTGGAAGCATTACGTGCGCAACGCCCAACAATACCTGAAACGCCAGGGGCTCATCGTCTTTGACGGTTCGCGTTGGCACCTGTGCCAACCCGGCGGATAGGAGACGCCAGTGGCAGCTATCTTCCTTCCGGAGAGCCGTCACATAGAAGGGAGCTTCCACACCTTCCGGTTCTTGAAGTGAGACCTGACACACCATAGGAGTGAAGAGGACACCATGACCGCCACCCGTTACGACGTGAAAGACCTCTCGTTGGCCCCCCAGGGCCGCCTGCGCATAGAGTGGGCCGAACTGGAGATGCCCGTCCTGCGCCTCATCCGGGAGCGGTTCGCCCGGGAAAAGCCCCTCCAGGGCATCCGCCTCTCGGCCTGCCTGCACATCACCACCGAAACGGCCAACCTGGCCCGCACCCTCCAGGCCGGCGGCGCTGACGTGGTCCTCTGTGCCAGCAACCCCCTCTCCACCCAGGACGACGTCGCCGCCGCCCTGGTGGTGGAGTACGACATCCCCGTCTTCGCCATCAAGGGGGAAGACCACGACACCTACTACCGCCACATCGCCGCCGCCCTGGACCACCGCCCTCACCTGACCATGGACGACGGCGCGGACCTGGTCTCCACCCTGCACAAGGAGCGGACGGAGCTCCTCTCCCACGTCATCGGGGGCACGGAGGAGACGACCACGGGGGTCATCCGCCTGCGGGCCATGGCCAAGGATGGGGCCCTGCGCTTCCCCATCCTCGCCGTGAACGATGCCCTGACCAAGCACCTCTTTGACAACCGCTACGGCACGGGCCAGTCCACCATAGATGGCCTCATCCGGGCCACCAACATCCTCCTGGCCGGCAAGACGGTGGTGGTGGGCGGCTACGGCTGGTGCTCCCGCGGCATCGCCATGCGCGCCCGGGGCATGGGGGCCAACGTCATCATCACCGAGGTGGACCCCCTGCGGGCCCTGGAAGCGGTGATGGATGGCTACCGCGTCATGCCCATGCGGGAGGCAGCCAAGGTGGGGGATATCTTCGTCACCTCCACCGGCAACATCCACATCCTGGACACGCCCCACTTTGAGGTGATGAAGGACGGGGCCATCCTGGCCAACTCCGGCCACTTCAACGTGGAGATCAACATCCCGGCCCTGGAGGCCCTCTCCACCTCCCGGCGGAAAGTGCGGGAGTTCGTGGAGGAGTTCCGCCTGAAGGACGGCCGGCGCCTCTACCTCCTGGGCGAGGGCCGGCTCATCAACCTGGCCGCGGCCGAGGGCCACCCCGCCAGCGTCATGGACATGAGTTTCGCCAACCAGGCCTTGGGCGCGGAGTACATGGCCAAGCACGGCCGGGACCTGAAACCCCAGGTCTACCCCATCCCACAGGAGATTGACCGGGAGATCGCCCGCCTCAAACTCCAGGCCATGGGGGTGGAGATTGACACCCTCACGCCGGAGCAGGCGCGCTACCTGGAGTCGTGGCAGGAGGGGACGTAGGGGGCCCAAGCCAGGCGCAGGGTTTCCGGCCCCCGCCGGTTGAGAGCAGTGCCAACCGCCAGCGCGGAGAGACTTGCGAAAGAGAAAGGAGACAACCCATGAGCACGACCTTCATGACTTCGCCCAGGCTGTTCTACACCTCCGAGTCGGTGACCGAAGGCCACCCGGACAAAATCTGCGACCAGATCTCCGACGCCGTCCTGGACGCCATCCTAGCCGACGACCCCGACGCCCGCGTGGCCTGCGAGTGCGCAGCGACCACGGGCCTCATCGTGGTCATGGGGGAGATCACCACCTCCACCTATGTGGAGATCCCCCAGATCGCCCGCCAGGTCATCGCCGACATCGGCTACACCCGCGCCAAGTTCGGCTTTGACGCCGAGACCTGCGGCGTCATCGTCTCCATCAAGGAGCAGTCGGCCGACATCGCCCTGGGAGTGGACAAGGCCCTGGAAGCCAAACGGGGCGAGATGTCCGACGAGGAGATTGAGGCCATCGGCGCGGGCGACCAGGGGATGATGGTGGGCTTTGCCTGCACCGAGACGCCGGAACTCATGCCCCTGCCCATCTCCCTGGCCCACCGCATCTGCAAACGCCTGGCCGAAGTGCGCAAGAAGAAGATCCTCCCCTACCTGCGGCCGGATGGCAAGTCGCAGGTGACGGTGGAATATTCCTATGGCAAGCCGGTCCGGGTGGATACCGTGGTGGTCTCGGCCCAGCACGACGCCAAGGTGGGCCACGAGCAGATTGAGCGGGAGATCATTGAGTACGTGGTCAAGCCCGTGGTGGGCGAGGAACTGCTGGACGAGCGGACCAAGTACTACATCAACCCCACCGGGCGCTTCGTGACCGGCGGCCCCCTGGGCGACGCGGGCCTGACCGGCCGCAAGATCATCGTGGATACCTACGGCGGCGTGGCCCGCCATGGGGGCGGCTGCTTCTCGGGCAAGGACCCGACCAAGGTGGACCGGTCCGGCTCCTACATGGCCCGCTACGTGGCCAAGAACCTGGTGGCTGCGGGGATCGCCGACCGCCTGGAACTCCAGGTCTCCTATGCCATCGGCGTGGCGCGGCCCCTCTCCCTGAGCGTGGAGACCTTCGGCACCGCCCGCATCCCGGACGAGCGCATCATTGAACTGATCCAGGAGCACTTTGACTTCCGGCCGGCGGCCATCATCCGCGACCTGAACCTGCGGCGGCCCATCTACCGGCCCACGGCGGCCTACGGCCACTTCGGCCGGGAGGATATAGATGCTCCATGGGAGCGCACCGACAAGGCCGAGGCCCTGCGCAAGGCCGCCGGCCTCTGAGAGACCTCTCCCGCCCGCCTGCCCCCTCCCTCTCCGTCCGCGGATGGAGAGGGAGGGGGTGGCCGCAGCCT
>DAOTYM010000278.1:0-2682 GCA_034434775.1 Anaerolineae bacterium
GGGTCCGCCTCTTCCAGCGGGCGGGTTTTGACGTCCTGCGCCTCCCCAAGCCCCGCTCGCCCTGGGAGCGGTTCGCTGCCTTCTGGGAGAACGGGTATGCCTGGGCGCTCATCTGGACCTACAACCCGGGCAGCCTGCGGCGCAAGGACTTCTTCCGCCTGGAGCGGATCCAGATCTGGATCTCCCGCGAGCGGTTGCGTGCGCTGTACGGCCCCGCTGGGGAGTCCGAGGCAGGAGAGGAGGGAAGGTCGTGACCAAACCCCGCACCCGCTACGTCTGCCAGAACTGCGGCGCCGTCCACCTGCGGTGGGAAGGGCGCTGCCCCGACTGCGGGGAGTGGAACACCCTGGTGGAGACGGTGGTGGAGACGCGCCCCCGGCCGGAGGCGCGGCAACCCCTGGCCCCCACCAGCGACGCCACACCCCTGCCCGAGATTGAGATGGAGGCCTTTGAGCGCCTGCGCCTCCCTCTGGAGGAACTGAACCGCGTCCTCGGCGGCGGCATCGTGCCCGGCTCGGCAGTGCTCCTGGGGGGCGATCCGGGCATCGGCAAGTCCACCCTCCTCCTGCAGACCTCGGCCCTGGTGGCCCGGATGGGGGGGAGCGTCCTCTACGTCTCCGGCGAGGAGTCGGCCCGCCAGATCCGCATGCGGGCCGAGCGCCTGGGCATCCGGGACCCCAACCTCTACGTCCTGGCCGAGATCAACCTGCGCCAGATCATGGGCCACATAGAGCGGCTCCAGCCCAAACTGGCCGTGGTGGACTCCATCCAGTCCGTCTACCTGGACGACCTGGAGTCGGCCCCCGGGAGCATCAGCCAGGTGCGGGAGTGCGCGGCCGTGCTCCTGCGGCTGGCCAAGGCCACGGGGGTGCCCATCTTCCTGGTGGGCCACGTGACCAAGACTGGGGCCATCGCCGGGCCGCGCGTTCTAGAGCACATCGTGGACACGGTCCTCTACCTGGAGGGCGAGCGCTTCCACGCCTACCGCCTGCTGCGCAGCGTGAAGAACCGCTTCGGCTCCACGGACGAGGTGGGCGTCTTTGAGATGACGGAGCAGGGTCTGCAGGAGGTGCAGAACCCCGCCGAGGCCTTCCTAGCGGAGCGGCTGCCCAACGCCGCCGGCTCGGCCATCGCCGTGACCATGGAAGGGACCCGGCCGCTCCTGGTGGAGGTCCAGGCCCTCACCAGCCCCTCCCCCTTCGCCCAGCCGCGCCGCACGGCCAACGGGGTGGACTTCGCCCGGCTGCTCCTCCTGGTGGCGGTCCTCAGCAAGCGGGTGGGGCTGAACCTCTCCAACCAGGACGTCTTCGTCAACGTGGTGGGGGGCCTGCGCATCAGCGAGCCGGCCGCGGACCTGGCCGTGGCGGTGGCCATCGCCTCCAGTTACCGCAACCGCCCCGTGGCGGCGGACCTGGCTGTCGTGGGCGAGGTGGGCCTGAGCGGGGAACTGCGGAGCGTGGGGCAGTTGGAGCGCCGCCTGCGGGAGGCCCAGAAACTGGGCTTCCGGCGGTGCCTGGTGCCGCCGCTGCGGGGGCGGGAGCGCCCGGCCGTGGAGATGGAAATCCTCCCCGTCCGCACCCTGGGCGAGGCGCTGGAAGCGGCCCTCCTCGGGGCCTGACGCGGTGGAGGGCCGCAAGCCCCGTTCCCGGGGCCGCGGCCCTCCCCTCCTTCCTGGGTGCGAGCAAAAGTCCTCTTTACGTGGCCGTCAGCCGCCGCGCGTTCTCCCCCAGGACCAGTTCTTCCTCCTCTGGGGCCAGTTTGGCGCAGCGGATGGCCTCTATCTGCACCTTGGGGTGGATGTGCGGGGCATCGGAGCCGAAGAGGACCTTGTCCGCCCCAACCCGCTCCACCGCTTCCCGGATCTTGTGGTGCATGACCATGTTGGTCGTGTCCAGGTACAGGTTGGGGATGGTGGCCGCCAACTCTATGGCGTCGTCCAGGTAGGTGAACTGCCCGCCCATGTGGGCCATGATGACCACCGTGGAGGGGTGCCGCCGCGCCAGATCCGCCACCTGCCAGGGGAGGGAGAAGGGCGCATGCCCCGAATGGACGAGGACCGGCACGTCCATCTCCCCGGCCCGCTGGACCAGGGCGCCCACCACCGCTTCGTCGTTGGCGCGGAAGGCGTGCAGGAGCGGGTGCAACTTCAGCCCCCGGAAGCCGTGGTCCAGGACCAGCCGCTCCAGTTCCTGGATGGCCAGTTCCCCGTCGTGGGGGTTGAGCCAGGCGAAGCCGATGAACCGCTCCGGCCGGGCATCCACCGCCCGGGCCAGGCCGTCGTTGTCGGGGTGCAGCGAAAAGGTGGGAAAGACGATGGCCCGGTGCACGCCAGCCTCGTCCATCAGGGCGAGGATCGCGTCGGGCGTGTCAAAATCGGCCTGGGTGCTTTTCAGAAAGCCCCCCTTGCGGGTGGGGTCCCCCCGCATGTGCACATGGCAATCCACGATCATGGTTCAGCCTCCCTCCTTTTCGTATCGTAGAACGGGCCGGGCCTCCGGGGTACGGGGCAGAAAGCAGAGGCCTGCATGGGGCAGGGCCAGGAGGACCCTCGCCTGCTCCTCCTCTGTGAAATTCCCGCACAAGATGAGCGGCTTGCGGTCCAGAATGCGGCGACAAGCGCGCAGGAGCGTATCTAAGGGTGGCCCCGACGTATCCCAGCCCAATTGCAAGACTCGGAGTTCC
>DAOTYM010000279.1:0-2253 GCA_034434775.1 Anaerolineae bacterium
CTGGTTTGACGTCCGGGGCCGCCACGTGGGGACCTGGGCCTTCGCCCTGAACCGCGTTACGGGGCTTCTCCTCGTCCTGTACCTGGGGGTCCACCTCGCGGTCCTCAGCCTGCTGGCGCGGGGCCCCAGCGCCTACGACGCCTTCATCGCCCTGGCCAGCCACCCCCTCGCCATCCTCTTTGACCTGGGCCTGGCAGGGGTGCTTTTGTACCACGGCCTCAACGGGATCCGCCTGATCCTCCTGGGCCTGGGATGGGGGCTGCGCTGGCAGCGGGAACTCTTCTGGGCCCTCATGGCCCTCGGCGCGGTCGCCTGGTGCGCCGCGGCCTATGGGTTGGCCGTCCACCTCCTGTAGGGAAGGCGAGGCCATGGCCGAACGAACCCTCCAACGGGAAACCCCAAGCACCGTCCGCACGGACAAGGCCCTCTGGGCCTGGCTCACCCAGGCGGCCTCCGGCGCGCTCCTCGTGCTCCTCGCTGGCCTCCACATGCTCGCCCAGCACTTCACGGCCGAGGGGCTCCTCCGCTACGAGGACGTGGTGGCCTGGCTCAGCCGTCCCCCGGTCTTCGCCCTGGAGACGGCGTTCCTGGCTGCCGTCCTGACCCACGCCCTGGCTGGCGTGCGGGCCATCCTCCTGGACCTGGGGCTGGGGCCCACAGCCGAGCGGCGCCTGACCCTCGCGCTGGCGGCCCTGGGGAGCGTGGCCTTTGTCTACGCGGTGGCCCTCACCTGGTCCATCGCGCACTGAGGGACGTTTTGCACCCCACGCACCCCGGGGGTATAATGCCCCCAAAGGGGGAGCGACAGGCTCCCCAGAAGCGATGGTGTGGAGATGGCCCTGACCCTTCTGGCGTTTGTGATCACCCTCAGCCTTCTGGTCTTCGTGCACGAACTGGGGCACTTCGTGGTGGCCAAGCGGTCCGGCATCGCCGTGGAGGAGTTCGGCTTCGGGTACCCGCCGCGCCTTGTGACCTTCGCCCGGCGGGGCGGGACGGCCTACACCCTCAACGCCATCCCCTTCGGCGGGTTTGTGCGCCTGGCCGGCGAAGATGACCCCACGGTGGCCGGCGGCTTCGCCAACGCGCCCAAGCGGTTCCGCCTGGCGACTTTGCTGGCCGGACCGGCCATGAACCTGGCCCTGGCGGTCGTCTGTTTCACGCTGGCGGCGAAGTTGGCCTCGCCGGTGGGCCAGGGCGTGATGCTGGAGACCGTGGTGGAAGGCTCGCCGGCCGCGGCTGTGGGCCTCCAGGCCGGCGACGTGGTCCTGGAGGCCGATGGCCTGCCCATGAGGAGTTCCAAGGAACTGCACGACTACATCTACAGCCACCTGGGCCGCGAGATCGCCTTCCTGGTGCGGAAAGGCGCGGCGGCCGGCGGAGCGCGGGAGGAAGTGGTGCGTGTGGTCCCCCGCCCCAACCCCCCAAAGGGAGAGGGGGCCATCGGCGTGGTCCTGCGGCCCAAGTACACCTGGCCCCAGGCCCTGCTCTACGGGTCGCAGATGACCCTCGGCGTCGTCGTCCTGACCCTCCAACTGCCCATCCTCCTCCTGCGGGGCACCCTCACGCTGGAAGAAGCGCGGCCAGTGGGGCCGGTGGGGATCGCCCAACTGGCCGGAGGGGCCATGGCCCACGGCCTGGCCACCGGCTGGTGGTACCCCCTCTTCCTCATCATGGGCTTCATCAGCGCCGCCCTGGGCGTGACGAACCTCCTCCCCCTGCCGGCCCTGGATGGGGGGCGCATCGCCTTCCTCGTGGTGGAGGCCATCCGGGGCAAGCGGGTGGACCCGGAGAAGGAAGCCCTGGTGCACATGGTGGGCATGGCTCTCCTCATCGGGCTCATGGTCCTGGTCACCTACCAGGACCTGGTCTCGCCCCTCCCCCTGCCCGATTGGGGGAAGGTCTTCTGACCCCTCCCACACCCCGGCTGCTTGCGGTGACATCTCCTTCCCTCTCTACGGGGCGCGGAAGGGGCCGGGGGACCGAGATGGAATCAGCGAGCGAACCTGTTGCGCTGGAGGAAGGCGAAGAGATGCGGAACCGCCTGGAAGACGCGCTGAAGGGGCACCAGGCCGACTACCTGGAACTCCGCGTGGAGGAGGTGGAAAGCACCACCCTGCGCTACCGCGGCCGGGAACTGGAGGAAGTGGGCCGCACCCTCAGCCGGGGAGGGTGCGTGCGTGCCCTGGTCCACGGGGGGTGGGGGTTCGTCTCCTTCAACTCCCTGGAGGACCTGCGTACCTACGTGGCACTGGC
>DAOTYM010000280.1:0-3159 GCA_034434775.1 Anaerolineae bacterium
CCACCAGGCCACCCCGCGCCGTGTTGATGAGGATGGCCGAGGGCCGCATCCGGGCCAGTTCCCGCGCCCCGATCAGGCCCCGGGTGGCTTCGGTGAGGGGGACGTGCAGGGTCACGATGTCGGCCTGGGCGAGGAGGTCATCCAGGGAGGCGTAGGTGGCCTCCAGTTCAGCCTCCACCTCGGCCGGAGCCCGGGCCAGGTCGGTGTAGATGATCTGACAGCCGAAGGCGCGGCCCCGTCTGGCCACCTCGCGGCCGATGCGCCCCAGCCCCACGATGCCCAGCCGCTTCCCCACCAAGTTGAAGGAGCGCGAGCGCAGGGACCACTGGAGCCACCGGCCCTCCCGCAGGGCCGTGGCCGCCGGGAGGAGGTTGCGGTACAGGCTCAGGATGAGGAGGAAGACGTGCTCGGCCACGGGGATGGTGGTCCCCTCGGGGGTGAGGGCCACGGGCACGCCAGCGCGGGCCGCAGCCGCCACGTCCACGTTGTCGTACCCCACCCCCTGGTGCTGGATCAGCCTGAGGCGGGGGGCTGCGGCGAGCACCTCCGCGGTGACCGGCGTGGTGGCGACGAGGAGGAAGTCAGCCTCCCCTACGATGGAGGCGGGGTCCTCCCCGGGCCGCCGCACCCGCAGGTCAAACCCCTCCGGCAGACATTCCGCCACCACCGCTTCCACGTCCGGTGGCACTGGCTCCAGGTAGACAACGCGCATGGCAACCTCCTCTTGGGGGCAGGCCCAGAGCCTGCCCAGAAGCCCCGGGAGGATGCCCCTACCTGGCCTTGGGCTGGGCTATAGCAGGGCCCCGGCCTGAGGCACCTCCCCTTGCAGCCGCCGGCGCAACTGGCCGCACCCGGCTTCAATATCCAGCCCCCGTCGCAGGCGCACGGAGACCGGCACGCCCCGCTCCCGCAGCGCCCGGGCAAAGGCCAGGACCTGCGGCCGGGCCGAGCCTCGGTACGGGCACTCCGCGGTGGGGTTCAGCGGGATGAGGTTCACATGGCAGGGCAGGCCGCTCAGGAGGCCCACCAACTGCTCCGCGTGCTCCACCCCGTCGTTGACCCCCTCCATGAGGGCGTACTCAAAACTGACCCGGCGGCCGGTCTTCTCCACGTACCGCCGGCAGGCCTCCATGAGGGCCGCCAGCGGGTAGCGGCGGTTCATGGGCACCAGGCGGTCCCGCAGGTCGTCGTCCGCGGCGTGGAGGGACACAGCCAGGCGCACTGGCAGGTCCTCCTCCGCCAGGCGCAGGATGCCTGGCACCACCCCCACGGTGGAGACCGTGACGCGGCGCGGGCTGAAGCCGAACCCCCGCGGGTCGGCCAGCCGCCGGATGGCCGCGAGCACGGCCTCGTAGTTCAGGAGCGGTTCCCCCATGCCCATGAGGACCACGTTGGTCAGTTGGTGCGCGGGCTCCGCGGCGCTGGCGCGGCGGAGGGTGCCCCCCCGGCGCGCCGCCCGTTCAAAAAAGAGGACCTGCTCCACCATCTCGCCGGCGGTGAGGTTCCGGCTGAAGCCGCTCTGCCCGGTGGCGCAGAAGGGGCACCCCACCGGGCACCCCACCTGCGAGGAGATGCAGGCCGTCAGCCGGTGGCGGTAGCGCATGAGGACCGCCTCCACGGTCTCGCCGTCCGGCAGGCCGAAGAGGACCTTCTCCGCCTGGCGGTTGGCGGAGCGGGCCCGCGCCAGGGGGGTCAAGCGGCTCAGGACGAGCCGCTCGGCAAGCCGCGCCCTGAGGGCCTTGGGGAGGTCCGTCATGGCCTCAAAGCCCTCGGCCAGGGAGACGTACAGCCACCGGTAGACCTGGCGAGCGCGGTACGCGGGCTCCCCCATCTCCCTCAGGAGCGCGGTGAGGTCCTCCAGGGAGAGGTCCAGGGCGTGGAGCGGCTGGGCGGCCGGCTCTGTCCTACCGTCCATGAGGGGCTCCTCTCCGTCGTGCCAGTTCCTCGGCCCAGAGGGCGGCCAGTTCCGAAAGGTCCGCGCAGACCAAGTCCGGCTGGAGGGGCGAGGCGGCCGCGGCTTCCGCCGAGGTGAGGCCGCACAGCACCAGGACCGAGCGCAGGCCGCACCGCTGCGCCCCCAGGACGTCCGTCTCCAGGCGGTCGCCCACCATGGCCACCTGCTCCGCCGGCAGGCCCAACTGGCGCAGCGCGTACCGGAAGATGGGGGCCTCGGGCTTCCCGATGACGAAGGCCTCCTGCTCCGTGGCGGCTTCCAGCGCGGCCACGATGGCCCCGTTCCCCGGGATGATCCCCTCCCTGGAGGGGAAGGTGCGGTCCGGGTTGGTGGCCACGAAGCGCGCCCCAGCGCGCACCGCCAGCGTGGCCCGCCGCAGGTGGTCAAAGGTCAGACGGGTGTCCATCCCCACCACCACCGCTGCCACGTCCAGGTCCTCCCGCGTGAGGACGAACCCCCGCTCCTGCAGGGCCTCCAGGAGACCATCCTGCCCGATGACGAACAGTTTGCTGCCAGGGGGCAGCGTCTCCTCCAGGTAGGCGGCTGTGGCCAAGGAGGAGGTGATGACCGTCTCCGGCCCCACCTGGATGCCGAAGCGCGCCAGTTTGGCCTGGTACTGGACAGGCGTGCGGGTGGAGTTGTTGGTCAGGAAGCGGAACGGCGTGCCCGACTCCTGCAGGAGGGCGATGAACTCCCGGCCCCCAGGGAGCGGCTCCGTATCCCAGTAGAAGACGCCGTCCAGGTCCAGCAGGAACCCCTGCACCGCGTGCAATGCCTGCGACTTCTGTTGCATGGATGTCTCCTCACAACCGCCGTGCGGCGGGGTGTTGCCTTCCGTCAGGTGCGCGAGCCAGCGCGCGTAGTCTTCTGGGCTGTCCAGGTCCCAGAGTTCCCACGGGTCCTCCACGGGCACCGTGACCACCTGGCCCCGGTGCTGGCGGACGACGGCGCGCCCGCCCTGATCCCCCGTCTGGGCTTTCAGGGCGGGGAAGAGCGCCCGGTGGAAGAGGACCGGGGTGCCCAGCCGCCCCCCGTGTTCGGGCGCGACGATGGGCCCGCCCGTCGCCTCAAACGCCTCCACCAGCCGGCGGAGGAGGGCGGCGGTGAGGCCAACCTGGTCCCCCAGGACGAAGGCCGCTGCCTCCACCTCCGGCTCCAGGGCCTCCAGGCCACACCGCACCGAGGTGCTCAGCCCCTCTCGCCAG
>DAOTYM010000281.1:0-7279 GCA_034434775.1 Anaerolineae bacterium
GTCCAGCGCGGCCAGCGTGGCCTCCACGTTGGCCCGCGGCCCCGAAGAGCCCACGGCCTGCCGGGCCCCGGCCTCCCGCAGCGCGTGGAGGAGTTCCCACGCCCCCGGGAGCAGGCGCACCCGCGAGGGGATGAGGGCCCGGTAGTAAGCCTCCTTGCGGGCCTCCAGTTCCCGCAGGCGGTCCTCCGGCAGGTCCGGGCCGAGGAGCGTGCGCAGGATGCGGTCGTTGCGCTGCCCGAAGGCCTGCAGGAACTGCTCCCGCGTGTAGGGGATCCCCTCCTCCCGGAAGAGGCGGGCCCACGCCTCGTAGTGGGCCTCGCCGCTATCCACCAGGACGCCGTCCATATCCCAGATGACTGCCCAGGGTTCGTCTCCGTCTCCCATGTGCTGCCTTGCCCCTTGCGACGAAGGATCAGCCTGCCACAAGCACCGTGCCCAGGCCGCTCTGGGGGTCCAGGAGGGCGCGGCGGACGTTCCCCGGCCGCTCCCCGCTGAAGATCCGGACCTGCAGGCTGGGGACCTCCTCCACCAGGCGGGCCATGGCCTGCACCTTGGCCCACATGCCGCCGGTCACGTCCACGCCGTGGGACGCGCCGAGGCCCCTTTCCACCTCGCGCACCGCCGCCGGCGTCAACCGGCGCAGGAGGCGCGCGGTGGGCTCCCGGTGGGGGTCGGCGGTGTAGACGCCACCCACCTGGCCCGCGAGGAGGATGCGGTCCGGCCGCAGGTGCGGGACCAGGTAGGCGAAGACCTCTTCGGTGGAGACGATGGTCCCGCCCCGCACTTCGTCCAGGGCCACGTCGCCGTAGACCAGGGGGACCAGCCCCTGGCGCAGGGCCTCGGCAACGGGCCGCACCTCCAGGTGGACAAGGACCCCATCCCGGCAGAGGGCCGAGGCCGAGGGCGGCACGGCGAGGACGGGCACGCCGGCCTCCCACAGGGCGTCGCAGACCAGGCGGTCCAGGAGCGTTGCGGCGCGGGCCGTGGCTGCGTATCCCCGCCACCCTTCGGGGCTGTGGACGCCCTCCCGGGTGCGGTAGCGCTCTCCCACGGTGTGGCCGAAGGAGCCGCTCCCGTGGCCCAGGAGGAGCCGCAGGCCGGGCCGTGCCGCCAGGGCCTCGGCGATCTCCCGGGCCAAGCGCGCCAGGACCCGCCGCCGGGCGAACATGGGGCGCGTCTTATCCGTGATGAGGGAGCCGCCCAGTTTCAGGAACACCCTCTCCTCGGCCACGCCGTCCATCAGTCCTCCACCGACACCCATTCCCCTTCCACCCGCACCCACTGCCCGGTGCGGATTTCCTCAATGGGGACCTGGTCCACCATGGGGATATCGCCCATAATGGCGCCGATGGCCACGATGGGCTCGCTTTCCCGGTTGACGATGGCCGCCGGGGCCAGCCCGTTGCGGGCCAGGCGGTACAGGGTGTACGAACCGACGGTGCTCCCCTTGCCGGTGGGAAAGACCAGCACCTTCCCGGCCACCGACTGCCCTTCCAAGGGGTGCCCTGGCTCCACCACGCGCCCCGTCTCGGGGTCCACGCCGCCCAGGAAGCCGATGGGCTCTGGCGAGACCAGGGCCTCTCCCTCCGCGATCCCGGCGCGGATAGCCCGCCCGCGGAAGCGCTTCACGTCCTCCCTCCCGGCCAACGCCCTGTCCGTGCCGCCTCCAGGCACTGGGCCAGGTTCCCGAACCGCACCGCCACGCCGCAGTGGGCCGGGGCGTAGAAGGCGGTCTTGGCCGAGTTCGTGGCCAGGACGCGGATGCCCAACGCCTGAATGGGGGCCACTACCGTGCAGGTATCGGCCACCACGTGGCCGCCGGCCGCCTCAATCTGGGCCACCCAGCCCCGCCGGGCCGCCTCTTCCCGCACGGCCCGCGCCGTGGTAACCCAGAGGCGCGCCGCCAGACGCTGGCCAGCCACCGCCTCGGCCACCTGGCGGATCTCGGCCAACGAGGCATGGGGGCAGCCGATGTGGACCAGGTCCACCTCCTCCGCCGGGGCGTTCAGGCGGGCGTAGGCCCCCTCCAGCGAGACCACCTCTACCCGCCGCGGGGCCCGGCCCAGGGCCGGCTCGTCCTGCACCTCCGGCGTCACGCCCCAGACGTGGAAGAGGGCCACTGCCCCGGCCGCGGCCATGGCCGCGCCCAGCGTCCTCAGGAGGTCCACCGCTGCCTCCTCCCCGCCACGCTCGCCGCGGAGGGAGGCCCTTCCCTGCACCTGCTCGGCCAGGTCCACGAAGGCTGGCACGCCCTGGCCCACCTCCTGGCCCACCAAGATCCCCAGCGCGCCGAAATCGGCCTCGTCCCGCAAGGGGACCTGGACCCGCACCTCCACCGTGGCCTGGCGGTGCTCGTCCAGGTGGAGGCCATAGGCGGCGGTCCGGCCGACGATGGCCGCGGCCAGCGCGCTGGGCCCTCCCTCGCGGTTCGTGCGCGCCCCGGCCAGGGAGTTGGCGAAGGCCACGGCCGAGGACTCGGCCCAGGCCAGGTGGCTGCCCCGCGCCGGCCAGGGCATGGCGAGGTACGGCGCACAGGTGAGGGTGGGCTGGACCCCCAGATGCGCGAACGCCTGCACCACGGCCTCCTGCTGGCGGGCGAACGCCTCGGGGATGCCCAGGGCAGCCCAGGCGTCCATATCCATGCCCGCCGGGTTCAGGAAGGCGGGCACCCGCGCCCGGGCTCCCTCCTGGGCCCACGCCTGGAGGAACTCCAGACCGGCCTGGCCCAGGTTCTTGTAACTCACCCCGCTCACCTGGGCGCTGGCCACGGGGACCAGGCGGCGCGCGCCGTAGATGCGCCCCAGGGCCACGACCATCTCCATCGCCCGGCGCACGCCCGGCCCTTCCGCGCCCTGGAGCATGGCCTCCTCTTCTGGAGTGAGGTGCAGGGGGATAGCCATGGTGCTCCCGGCTTCAGGCCAGCCTCGCGCTGGCCACCACGTCCAGGTCCAGGCCGGCGCGGCGGCCGGCCTGGTAGGCGAAGTAGCCGGCCGCGGCGACCATGGCCGCGTTGTCGGTGCAGAGGAAGGGGGGCGCGATCCGCACCGGGACGGGGATGCGCCGCTGGGCCTCCGACCGCAGGAGGGCGTTGGCCGCGACCCCGCCCGCCAGGAGCACCTCCTGGACCTTGAAGGCCTCCGCAGCGCGGGCGGTCTTCACCACCAGGATGTCCACCACAGCCGCCTGGAAACTGGCGGCCAAGTCCGCCACGGGGAGGGAGCGGCGGTGCCCCTTCTGCCGCAGTTCCTGCACGGTGCGCAGGACGGCCGTCTTCAGCCCGCTGAAGGAGAAGTCGTAACTCCCGCCCAGGTGGGCCCGCGGGAAGTGGAAGGCCGTGGAGTCCCCACCTTCCGCGGCGCGCTGGATGGCTGGTCCGCCCGGGTACCCCAGGCCGAGGAGCCGGGCCACCTTGTCAAAGGCCTCGCCGGCCGCGTCGTCCAGGGTTCCACCCAGCCGCCAGTAGGCCCCATGGTCGCGCATGAGCACGAGTTCCGTATGGCCGCCAGAGACGATGAGGACGAGGGTGGGAAGCGACGGGGGCGGCGTGGGCTCTGGGCCCGTCAGGAGCCAGTTGGCGTAGATGTGCCCTTCCAGGTGGTTGATCCCCACCAGGGGAAGGCCCCGCGCCCAGGCGATGGCCTTGGCCGTGTTGACTCCCACCAGGAGGGAGCCGGCCAGCCCCGGGCCGTAGGTCACCGCCACGGCCGCGAGATCGCCCCACCCCACCTGGGCCTTCTCCATCGCCTCCCGGATGACTGGCACGATGGCCAGCACGTGCTGGCGGGAGGCAACCTCTGGGAAGACGCCCCCGTACTGGCGGTGGAGGTCCACCTGGGAGGCCACCACGTTGGAGAGGATGTGGCGGCCATCCCCCACCACGGCCGCGGCCGTCTCGTCACAGGAGGTCTCAATCCCCAGGACCCTGATCATCGGCCTTCCACGCCTGGACAATGGCTTCCAGGAGGGCGCTGTCCTCGCCCGGGAGCACGGTGCGGGGGTCAAAGACCAGGCGGTCGTCCTCAATGCGGGCCACCACAGGAGGGGCGCCCAGCCGCAGGCGCTGCGCCAGGCGGTCCGGCGAGGGGGTGGCAAGGGCCAGGAGGAACGTGGGCAGGGTCTGGCCGGGCAGGGAACCGCCCCCCACTGCCGACTCCCCTGGCACCACCCGGGCTGGCAGCCCCTGGGCTGCAAGGCGCCGCGCCCAGGCCCTCGCCCGACGCCGCAAGCTCTTTGGGTCTGCGGCGATCATGCGCCAGACCGGGACCTTGTCCACCGCCTCCCCGCGCAGGTAGTGGAGCAGGGTGGCCTGGAGGCCGGCCAGGGTGGTCTTGTCCACCCGCAGGGCCCGCGTGAGGGGGAAGCGCCGCAGCCGCTCCACCAGGTCTCGCCGGCCCACGATGAGGCCGGCCTGGGGCCCGCCCAGGAGTTTATCCCCGCTGAAGGAGACCAGGGCCGCGCCCGCGGCCACGCTCCCCTGCACCGTGGGCTCGTGGGCCAGGCCGTAGGGCTCCGTGGGCAGGAGGGAGCCGCTGCCCAGGTCGCCCACCACGGGCACCCCTACCTCCCGGCCCAGGGCCACTAGGTCCGCCAGCGTGGGTTCCTCAGCGAAGCCCACGATGCGGAAGTTGCTGTGGTGGGCCCAGAGCAAGAGGGCCGTCTCCTCGGTGAGGGCCTCGCGGTAGTCGGAGAGGCGGGTGCGGTTGGTGGTGCCCACCTCCACCAGGCGGGCACCGCTCTGCCGCATCACGTCGGGGATGCGGAACCCTCCGCCGATCTCAATCAACTGGCCCCGGGAGATGACCACCTCCCGCCCGGCCGCCAGCGCCGCCAGGATGAGGAGGACCGCGCCGGCGTTGTTGTTCACCACCAGGGCTGCCTCGGCGCCGGTCAGGCGGCACAGAAGTTCCTCGGCGTGGACGTAGCGGCTGCCCCGCCGCCCCTCCTCCAGGGAGTACTCCAGGTTGGAGTACCCCCGCCCGGCCTCCCACATGGCGGCCAACGTTTCCTCGCTCAGGGGGGCGCGCCCCAGGTTGGTGTGGATGATGACCCCAGTGGCGTTGATGACCGGGACCAGGGTGGGGCGGAGGCGGCGCGCCAGCACCTGCCGCGCCGCTTCCGCCAGGCGTTCCTCGGAGGGACAGGGTTGCCCTCCCAGGATCGCCTCGCGGGCGCGGGAAAGGGCCTCGCGCACCGCCT
Organism: Anaerolineae bacterium; assembly: GCA_034434775.1. GTDB lineage: Bacteria > Chloroflexota > Anaerolineae > DTPP01 > DTPP01 > DAOTYM01. Next base: position 5,197 of record DAOTYM010000281.1, read on the forward strand.
CCACCACTGCCCCGTGCCCGGCCTCCCCCAAGAGGCCCTGAAGCACGGGGTGCGCCAGCAACCGGTCCACGCTGGGGAGTTTGCGCAGTTCCTCCCGGGACCCCATACCCTCTACTTCGCCTTCACTTTCTTCTTGAGGTCCTCCCAGTCGGCCAGGAAGCCCTTCAGCCCCAGTTCGGTCATGGGGTGGTAGATGGCCTTTTTCAGCACGGCGTAGGGCACGGTGGCGATATCCGCACCGGCCAGGGCCGACTCAATGATGTGCCTGGGGTGCCGGATGCTGGCGGAGATGACCCGCGCCTCAATGCCGTAGATGTCAAAGATCTCCGTGAGTTCGCGGAGCATGGCGATGCCGTCGTTGCCGGCCTCGTCAATGCGCCCGATGAAGGGCGAGACGAAGGTCGCCCCGGCGTTGGCGGCGAGGAGGGCCTGGTTCGCCGAGAAGATGAGGGTGGCGTTGGTGCGGATGCCCCAGGACTGGGCGAGTTCCTGGGCCTCGTCCAAGGGGGTGCCGCACTTCCCCTGCCAGGGACAATCCACGCAGACCCGCTCCGGGGTCATCTCCCGCAGGCGGCTCATGGCCTTCAGCCCCTCTTCAATGGTGGGGATCTTGACCACCACGTGAGGGGACCACTGGGCGATGGCCCGCGCCTCTTCCACCATGCTGTCGGCGTCCACGCTGGTCACTTCGGCGCTCACCGGCCCCTGCACGATGTAGCAGATCTCCTGGGCCACGTTCTTGTAATCCACCCGGCCAGCCCGGGCCATGAGGGTGGGGTTGGTGGTGACGCCCTTGAGGATACCCCAGGTAGCCACCTCGCGGATCTCGTCCAGCACTGCTGTATCCAGATAGATGTCCATGTCTCCTTCCCTCCAGGTGGAGTGAGTTGGTGTTGTGTAAGGCAAGGCCAGCGCCGTGCTGGCTACTGGCCCTGGGCCACGCGTTGGACCTTGAGGAGCCGCGCCGCGTTCTCCCCCAGGATGAGGGCCTGCACCTCTGGCGGGAGGCCGCTCTTGCGCACCCGCTCCAGGAAGCGCCCCTGTGGTAGGAGGGGGTAGTCCGTCCCCAGGAGGACCTTCTGGGGCATGGCCCCTCCTACCCAGGTGAAGATGCGGTCGTCGTACAGGTAGGGCGAGGCAGCCGTGTCGTAGTAGGTGTCGGCCAGGGCTTCCCGGACCTCCGGCATCAGTTCGTAGAAGGGGAGCCCGCCGCCCCAGTGGCTGCAGATGAGGGTCAGGCCGGGGAACTGGCGGGCGAAGGCGTAGACCGTGCCTGGGGTCACCGTCCCCTTGCCGCAGTAGTCGTGCCCCACAGGCTCGCTGGTGTGGACCATCAGGGGCACCCCGGCTTCCATCGCCGCCCGCGCCACCGGCCCCATGACCTGCGGGTCGTCCAGGTCAAACCCCTGGCCGTCGGGCATAAGTTCTCCCACGCCCCGCATCCCCTCGCCCACGCAGCGCTCTACCTCCCGCACCGCCTCCCGGCCAGCCCGGGGTTGCACGCAGGCAAACCCCACGAGGCGGCCGGGGTGGCGACGGCAGGCATCCAGGACGTAGTCGTTGGTCTCCCGGCAGAGGCCCATGTCGCTCCAGGCGAAGCAGAAGGCCACGGAGAGGTCCACCCCGCTTCGGTCCATCTCGGCGATGAGGTCTTCGGCTGTGGCCATGCGGGCCTTCGGGCCCTCGTAGAGATGGCGAAACCAAGCGTCCCGTGCCAGGTAGCGTTCCCGCCGCGCGATGATCTCGGGGGGGAAGATGTGGGTGTGGATGTCCACAATCATGCTGTCAGTTCCCTGCTTGTGCTTTGGGCGACATTATAACACACCCCGCGCCAAAGGAGAAGTGGGGGCGATGCATGCGTGCCCTACCATTTTCGGCCACCGATTCAAATCGGGGCTCAAGCGGGCGTCGGCCTGCGCCGACGCGGCCGTGCAGGGGGGATGACCTGGAGGGGCAAGGCATGCCTTGCCCCTCTTGGAGGGGAGCCATCAACGAATGGGCCTGGCGCAGGCGCAAGCGATTCGTTTATTCGTTCCTCCATTCGTTGATGGCGTTGCCAAGCCACCGATTCAAATCGGGGCTC
>DAOTYM010000282.1:0-5318 GCA_034434775.1 Anaerolineae bacterium
ATGCGCGAACTTCCGGCGCGGCAGGAACTGGCCCATCCCCACTTTCCCCACGAACTCGCCCTCGTGCGCCACCAGGTGCCCCCGCAGGAAAACCCACCGCGGCCGCCCCCGCACCACCCATCCCTCAAAGGGGCAGTGGTCCACGTTCTGGTGCAGGGCGGAGCGGCGCAGCGTCCACTCCGCCTCCGGGTCCCAGACCACCAGGTCGGCGTCCGCGCCCACGGCAACCGTCCCCTTCCTGGGGTACAGGCCGAAGAGGCGGGCCGGAGCCGTGGCGCAGACGTCCACGAAGCGCGTCAGAGGGAGGCCGCGCGCCTGCACCCCCTCGCTGTAGAGGAGGACGGGGCGCGTCTCAATGCCCGCCCCCCCGTTGGGCATGCGGGTGAAGTCGTCCCGCCCCCGGTCCTTCTGCCCGGCCAGGTTCCAGGGGCAGTGGTCCGTGGCCACCACCTGCAGGTCCCCGGCCTTCAGCGCTGCCCACAGGGCTGGCAAGTGCTCCGCCGGACGCGAGGGCGGCGCGTACACGAAGGGCGCGGCCTCCTCAAAGGGCCGGGCGTAGACGCTGGAGTCCACCAGGAGGTGCTGGGGGCAGACCTCCGCGTAGGCTTCCTGGCCGCGGCCGCGGGCCCAGCGCAGGACCTCCAGGGTGTCCCGCGCGCTCACGTGGACGAGGTAGACCGCCACCCCCGCCACCCGCGCCAGGGTCAGCACCCGCCAGGCAGCCTCGGCCTCCGCTTCGGGGGGCCGGCTCAGGGGGTGTGCGGCGAGGGAGCGCTCCCCCTCCTCCCAGAGGCGGCGCCGGAGGTGCTCCACGACGGCGTGGTTTTCGCAGTGCACCAGGGGGAGGACCCCCTCCTCCCGGCACAGGGCGAAGAGGCGCAGCATCTGCCCGTCGTCCACCAGGAGGCCCGGGTAGGTGGTGTAGAGTTTCAGGCTGGTGTACCCGGCGGCAGCCAGGCGGCGGACATCCTCCAGGAAGGCCGCGTCGTCCGCGTTGCCGGTGAGGTGCAGGCTGTAGTCCACCGCCACGCGGCCGTCGGCCTCGGCCCGCCGCCGGGCCACGGCCTCGGCCAGGGGTTCGCTGTGGGCTTCGGCGAAGTCTACGACCGTCGTCGTGCCCCCGCAGGCGGCGGCGATGGTCCCCGTGGCGAAGTCGTCGGCCGAACAGAGGTCGCCGCTCCGCATCTGGAGGTGGACGTGGGGGTCCACAAAGCCGGGGAAGACCAGGTGTCCGGAAGCGTCCACCGTCTCCGGGGCGGAAAGCCCTCTCCCCAAGGCCACGATGGTGCCCCCGGCGATGCCTACGTCGGCCTGGACGACGTCAGACGCCGTCACAACCACGCCGTTCCGGATGACCAGGTCCACCGCAGCCCCTCCAGAAAAGGGAAAAGCCCGGGCGATTTTGTCGACATTATACCGTCTTCCCCGCGTTCCGATTGTATCAGACGTTGGGAGGGCTGTCAAAATCTGTGGTATAATGCGCCCGGAAGGCTTTGCTGGAGTGTGCCATGTCTGCCAGAATCCTGGTGGTGGAGGACGAGAAGGACCTGGCCCGGCTGGTGCGGGGCTACCTGGAGAACGCGGGGTACGAGGTGCTCCAGGCCTACACCGGCCGGGAGGCCCTCTTCATGGCCCGCCAGGAGCGGCCGGACCTCATCATCCTGGACCTGGGCCTGCCGGAGATGGACGGGCTGGACGTGGCCCAGGCCCTGCGGCGGGAGTCCCAGGTCCCCATCATCATGCTCACCGCCCGGGTGGAGGAGTCCGACCGCATCCTGGGCCTGGAACTGGGCGCGGACGACTACGTCACCAAGCCCTTCAGCCCTCGGGAACTGGTGGCGCGGGTGAGGGCGGTCCTGCGCCGCACCCAGGGCGAGCCGGTTGCCCCCAAGGTCCTGCGCCTCGGCCCTCTGGAGGTGGACGTGGACGGCCACCGGGCGACCCTGCACGGCCGCCCCCTGGACCTGACCCCCTCCGAGTTCGCCATCCTGCAGGCCATGGCCAGCCACCCGGGCCGCGTCTTCGGCCGCCTGGAACTCCTGGAGCGGGTGCAGGGGGATGCCTACGAAGGGTACGAGCGGACCATTGACGCGCACATCAAGAACCTCCGCCGCAAGTTGGGCGACGACCCCCGGAACCCCCGCTGGATCGTGACCGTCTTCGGCGTGGGGTACCGCCTGGAGGTGCCGGAATGAACAGGCTGTGGGTGCGGCTGCTGGCGGGGTTCACCCTGGTGGCCCTGGTGGCTGTGGGCGGGGTAGCCCTACTCGTGAACTGGAACCTCCGCAACCTCTTTGAGGCCTACGTCCACCTGGCCATGCGCTGGCGGGGCGTGGCCCTGGCCAGGAGGAAGCCTACTACGCGGCCTACGGTTCGTGGGAAGGGGTGGAAGACCTGCTGGCCGGCGAGACTTCCCTCCAACAGGGGCCGGGCATGGGGATGATGGGCCGCCTGCCCCGCGGCATGGGGCCCGGGGCGGGCCCGGCCGGGGGCGCGTGGATCCTGGCCGATGCCGACGGCCGCATCGTGGCCGACCCGGCAAAAGTGGCCCGGGGGACTTCCCTGACGGCCTCACAGCGGGCGCGGGCCATTGAACTGACGGTCGGTGGGCGGCGGGTGGGGTGGCTGGTCTCGGTGGTGCGCCTCTCGGGCGACAGCACCCTGGAGGCCCAGTTCATCCGCTCGGTGAACAGGGCCTCTCTGCTGGCCGGGTTCGGGGCCCTCGCCCTGGCGGCCGTCCTGGCCCTGCTCCTCGTCCGCAGCATCACCGCGCCCCTGCGGGACCTGACCCACGCCGCCCAGAGGCTGGCGCAGGGGGACCTCTCCTACCGGGTGCCCGTGCGGGGGAGCGACGAGGTGGCCGAGGTGGCCCGGGCCTTCAACGCCATGGCCGAGGCCCTCCAGGAACAGACGACCCTGCGCCGCCACCTGATGGCCGACATCGCCCACGAACTGCGCACCCCCCTGAGCGTCCTCCGCGGGCAGTTGGAGGCCATGCTGGACGGCGTCTTCCCCATCTCCGCGGAGAACATCGCTGTGGCCCATGCCCAGACCCTGCACCTGGGCCACCTGGTGGAGGACCTGCGGCTCCTCTCCCTGGCCGAGGCCAACGGCCTGGACCTCCAGCGGGTGCGCCTGGACCTGCGGGACCTCCTCCAGGAGACGGCCCGCGCCTTTGAGCCCGTGGCCGAGGAGAAAGGCGTAACCCTGGAGACAGCCCTTCCACAGGAGCCCCTCATCGCTTGGGGAGATCGCCAGCGGCTGCGCCAGGTCCTCTTCAACCTGGTGCAGAACGCGCTCCAGTTCACGCTGGCCGGCGGGCGCGTGGTCCTGCAGGGGTGGACGGCGGCCTCCCTGCCCCCAGGGGTGGCTGGGCGGCTCGCCCCCCACCTGACGGGGGGGTCTTGGCACGTCCTGGCCGTCTCGGATACGGGCAAGGGCATCCCCCCGGACGAACTCCCCCACCTCTTTGAGCGGTTCCGGCGCGGGACTTCCAAAGGGGGGACGGGCCTGGGCTTGGCCATCGCCCAGCGGCTGGTCCTGGCCCACGGGGGCCGGGTAGAGGTGGAAAGCGCGGTGGGGCGGGGGACGACCTTCTACATCCTCCTGCCCGCGGCGGAGGCGGGCGAGGCACCCCCCAACCGGCAGGCCGCGAGCCCAGCGAGGCCCATCCCCCGCTGACCGCAGGCCTGGCCGGCTCCGATGCCTGGCCTGGAAAACCTTCACAACACACCGGAGAAGAAAACGATGGGCACAGTGCAGCCACAACGCCACATCAAACAGACGGCCCTCCTGGCGGCCTCCCTCAGTTCCTTCCTCACAGCGTTCATGGGGTCCTCGCTGAACATCGCCCTGCCGCGGCTGGGGCGGGAACTGGGCCTGAATGCCGTCCTCCTGGGGTGGGTGGCGACGGTCTACCTCTTGGCCGCGGCGGTCTTCCTGGTGCCGTTCGGGCGGCTGGCCGACATCCACGGGCGGAAGAAGGTCTACCTGTGGGGGATCGCCACCTTCGGGGTGGCCTCCCTCCTGTGCGGCGTAGCCACGGGCCCAGGCCCGTTCCTCGCCTTCCGGGTGCTGCAGGGGCTGGGGGCGGCGATGATCTTCGGCACCGGGACGGCCATCGTGACCTCCGTCTACCCTCCCCAGGAGCGGGGCAGGGCGCTGGGCATCTCCATCGCCTCGGTGTACGTGGGCCTCTCCGCGGGGCCGTTCCTCGGCGGCCTTCTCACCGAGCAGTGGGGCTGGCGGAGCATCTTCTTCGCCGACGTTGCCATCGCCGTGGTGGCCCTGGGGATGGTCCTGGCGCGCCTGGAAGGGGAGTGGGCCGAGGCCCGGGGCGAGGCCTTTGACTGGCGCGGCTCCCTGATCTACGGCGCTGCCGTGGTGGCCCTCATGTACGGCCTGCCGCGGGTTCCCGGGGCCGACGGCATCGGGCTGGTCGCCGCGGGCCTCCTGGGGCTTGGGGCCTTCGTCTGGTGGGAGGGGCGGGTTGGAAGCCCCGTCCTGGAGATCGGCCTCTTCGCCCAGAGCCGGGTTTTCGCCTTCTCCAGCCTGGCCGCGCTCATCAACTACAGCGCCACGGCGGCCGTGGGCTTCCTGATGAGCCTGTACCTGCAGTACCTGGGGGGCCTCAGCCCCCAGAGGGCGGGGCTGGTGCTGGTGATCCAGCCGGTGGTGCAGGCCCTCTTCGCGCCCCTGGCTGGGCGGCTTTCGGACCGGGTGGAGCCCCAGGTGGTGGCCTCCGCCGGCATGGGGCTGACGGCGCTGGGCCTCCTGCTCCTGACGTTCCTGGGGCCGGCCACGCCGCTTGCGTACATCTACGCGGCCCTCGTGCTCCTGGGGCTGGGGTTCGGCTTCTTCTCCTCCCCCAACACCAACGCCATCATGGGGGCGGTGGAGAAGCGCTACTACGGCGTGGCCTCGGCCATCGTCGCCACCATGCGCCTCCTGGGGCAGATGCTCAGCATGGGGATCGCCACCCTCCTCCTTGCCCTCTACGTGGGCCAGGTGCAGATGGCTCCCCCGGTCTACCCCTTCTTCCTGCGGGCGGTCCACGCCGCTTTCGTCCTCTTCACCGTGGCCTGCATCGGGGGCATCTTCGCCTCCCTGGCCCGGGGCAAGATGCGGGCGGCCCGGGCCCCGGGAAGCAGCCGGGCGGAGTAGGCCCGGGGGTAGGGGTGAGGTCTGTCGGGCCTGGGTTGACCTCACCCACCTCCTAGCCCCCTCCCTCTCCATCAGCGGATGGAGAGGGAGGGGGTCGGGGGAAAGGTGAGGTCTGTAGGGGCAATTCATGAATTGCCCCTACGGGTCCAGGGCGG
>DAOTYM010000283.1:0-2610 GCA_034434775.1 Anaerolineae bacterium
GCCGCCGTCCTGCTGCACCTCCAGCCAGTAGAAGCGCTTGGACTCGTCGGTGCGGATGACCATGTCCCTGGGGCGGTCGTTCAGGGTGAACTGCTCCAGAAACCCCAAGATCCAATCCGCGCCGCCCGGGAAGGGGTCGGCGTGGCCTCCCGGGAAGGTCTCCAGGGTCACGGAGTCAGCCCCGTAGAGGGCCATGGCATCCCGCAGGTTGTAGGCGTGGCTGATGTTCACCGTGGCGTCCAGCTGGCCGTGGATGATGAGGGTGGGCACGTGCTTCAGGTTGGAGGCGAGGCTGACCGGCGAGCGCCGGTTGTAGCAGAATGGCTGCTGCGTCGGCGTGCCGCCGCACTCCTTCTCCATGATCTCCTGGCGGGCCCGGTAGGTCTCGCTGTACCACTGCCGGAGGTTGCTCGGGCCCTTTTCCTCCACCAGGGCGGCGAAGAGGTGCGGGTTCTTGGCCGCGGTGACCGCCGCGCACATCCCCCCCAGCGACTGGCCGGCGATGTAGATGCGCTCACGGTCCACGTTGTAGTGGGCCTGCATGTAGGCCACCGCGTCCACCAGGTCGTGCTGGGAAGCGAGCGACGCCAGGACGTACTGGCTGCTTACCAAAGGGTTGTCGGCGTGCATCTCCGGCGAGACGAGGAGCCAGTTGCGGGCGTTGGCCGCCACAGCGTAGGCTGAGATGGCGTCAAAGGCTGTGCCGCCCCACCCGTGGGCGTAGACGAGGAGCGGCGTGGGCGTTGCCGGGTCGTAGTGGATGGGGACCTGCGCCAGCGCCACCTGCTGCGTCCTATCCCACGAACTGGTGAAGGTGAAGGTGAAGATGTCCGTGCTGCGCACGCCCTCGCCCCCGGCCACGATGCGGGCGGATTTCCCGGTCCACCCGTCCGACCCGCTCCCGTTGGCCAGGCGGATGGTGTTGTAGCCGTTCACCAGGATGGCCGGGTTCAGGGTCCACTCCCGGACCTGGCCGCCCTCGCAGAACGAGCCTCCCGTCACGGGGACTTGCCCCACCAAGTGCCCGTTGACGTAGACGTTGTGGACCCCCCAGTCCACGTTGTTGGGCTGCATCTGGAGTTTGGCCCACTCCAGGTGCCATCCCAGATGAGGACTACGCTGCCCTCGGCCTGGTACCCCGTGTCCACGGTGACAAAGAGGCAGTCCGTCTCCGTGGAGGTCACGACGCCCTGGGCCTCCAGGGTGCTCTGCCCCGCGTCGGGGGCAGCCTCCGCAAGGGCTATCCCCACCGCGGCGAGGAGCAGGAGCACCCCACCGCCCAGCGCCCAACCTATGCGGTGCCACATCCTTCGGGAACGATGCATGCGATAGCGTCCTCCGTCAGCGTATCACGAACGCCACGAATGAGGCGAATGGCGCAGATCTCACCTGTATGTCCATTCGTGCCATTCTTGATCTTCCTCCCACCCATTCGCGTCATTCGTGATCTCTTCTATTCAGCCCGCACCAGGTGGACCAGCGTGACCTCTGGCGGGGCCAGGAACCGCCCTGGGAAGCCGCTGCGCACCCCCAACCCCCGGCTGGTGTAGAGGGTCGCCCGGCCCCACTCCCGCAGGCCCGAGACGTACCCTCCGCCCAGGGTGTTCTGCCTGTAGATGGCCCCCAGCAAGGGGAGCCGCACCTGCCCCCCGTGGGTGTGGCCGGCCAGCACGGCCCCCAGGCCCAGGGCCTCGGCCTCCCGCACCTGGTCGGGCCCGTGGACCAGCGTCAGCACGGGACCATCCCGGGGCATCCCCTCCACCGCCAGGCGCAGCCGCCCCTCGTTGTAGCCAAAGTCCATCCACCGCTCTCCCGCGGGCTCCCCGCCCGGCCAGAGGAGCGCCCCATCTTCCCCCCGGACCTCCAGGGCCCAGAAGCGGTGCTCGCCCTGCCCCACGGCCCAGAGGCCCACCGTCCCATGGGTAAGACGTGCCGGGCCCGCATCCAGACACGCGGCCTGCCAGGCCTCGGGCTCCGGCGTGCCCGCCTCCCAGACCTTGGCCCGCACCCACGTCCCTTCTGAGCGTGTCTCCACCTGCAGGGCGAAGGCCCAGCCCACCCCTGGCCGGGCTTCCACGCCCGTGTCCAGGGTCCCCTCGGTGATGGCTGTGCCGTGGGGGGCGATGTGGAAGGTGGGCCACTCCCGGTAGGCCCGGAGGCGGTAGTACCGGTCCCACCCCTCTGGGAACTGGGAGTAGGCCGTGACCCCCAGGCCTGACCGCTCGTCCGTGCGGGCCATTATACCGCGGACGGTGTAGTTCTGCCACCCCATGGCCTGGCGCGTGGCGTAGTGGGTGTAGGAGTTGTAGCGGGCCGGGCCAGCCACGGCCTGGGGGCCCTCCGGCCTCTGGGACCAGGCGAACCGGCCAAACCACGCCTTGGGGAAACTGGCGAACTCCGCCCCCACCAGGTAGAGCGAGCCCCCCTCCAGGTCCAGGCGCGCCCAGCGGTCCACCAGGAAGTGGACGCTGCTCGCCTGCGCCCGTGCCATGTACGCGTTGTTCTGATCAGCGTAGCGGGCGATGTCGGTGTTGCCCCGCACCGCCCAGACCCCGTACCGCGACGGCAGGCTTTCCAGGAAGGCCAGCACCGCATCCAGCCGCTGCAGCC
>DAOTYM010000284.1:0-8213 GCA_034434775.1 Anaerolineae bacterium
ATGCGCTCGGCACTGGCCACGAGGACCGCCGGGTCGCCCGGCCGCCGCGGCCCCTCCACCGCAGGGATGGGGCGACCGGTCACCTCCCGCGCCATCTCCAGCACCTCCCGCACGGTGAACCCCTGCCCGTTCCCCAAGTTGTAGACGCGGCTCCCCCGGTCCAGCGCTTCCAGGGCCAGGATGTGCGCCTGGGCCAGGTCCACCACATGGATGTAATCCCGTACGCAGGTCCCGTCCCGGGTCGGGTAATCGGTGCCGTAGATCTCCAGATGGGGGCGCTTGCCCAGGGCCACCTGCATGATGATGGGGATGAGGTGCGTTTCGGGGCGGTGGTCCTCCCCCAGGGTCGGGGTGCAGCCGGCGGCGTTGAAGTACCGCAGGGCCGCATACCTGAGGCCGTAGATGCGGTCCAGCCAGTGGAGGATGCGCTCCAGGAGGTACTTGGACTCGCCATAGGGGCTGCCGGGGACGATGGCCTCTTCCTCGTCTATGGGGATGCGGCGGGGCTGGTCAAAGAGGTTGGCCGTGGACGAGAGGATGAACCGCCGCACCCCGTGCCGCACAGCTGCCTCCAGCAAGTTCACCCCGTTGCAGACGTTCTCCCCCACGTAGAGGAACGGGTTCTGCATGGACTCCCCCACCAGCGTGCGGGAGGCGAAGTGCATCACCGCCTCCACCGGGTGGGTGCGGAACAGGCGGTCCAGGAGGGCGCGGTCAGATAAGTCCCCCTCCACAAAGACGGCCTGGGGATGGACCGCGGCCCGGTGCCCCTGGCTGAGGTTGTCCAGGACCACGACCTCGTGCCCTGCCTGGATCAGTTCGGCCACCACCACGCTGCCGATGTACCCCGCCCCGCCGGTGACCAGGATGCGCATGGCCCTTTCCTCCTCTGGTTGCTGATGTCAGGGCATCCCCTGCCCTTCCCGCTTGAGGACGCGGAAGCGGTCCAGGTCGTCGGGGACGACCGTGTCGGGGAAGATGGCCCGGGCCTCGTCCAGGACCTGCCGCACGCTGTAGCGGCGCGAGATGTGGGTGAGGAACAACTGGCGGACCCCCGCCTCCCGGGCCAGGTGGGCGGCCTGGGCCGCCGTCAGGTGGCCGAACTCGCGGGCGATCTCCCGCTCTTCCTCCAGGTAGGTGGCCTCAATGACCAGGGCGTCCGCCCCCCGCGCCACCTCCACCAGGTCGTCCGTGCGGCCGGCATCCCCCACGTAGACGAGGCGCGCCCCGGGCACGGGAGGCCCCAGCACCTGCTCCGGGTAGACCGTCCGGCCGTCGGCCAAAGTGACTGGCTCGCCCTCCACCAGCCGCCGCCGTTCGGGCCCGGCCGGCACGCCCAGCCGCTCGGCCTCTTCCACCAGGAAGGGGCGGCGCGGCTTTTCCTCAAAGGTGTAGCCCAGGCAGTCCGGCCCCCGGTGGGTCACGGGGAAGGCCACCAGGCGGAAGGTCTCGTCCTCAAAGACGATGCCCGGCTCCAGTTCCACGTATTCAATGTGGAGGGGAGGATCGCCAGGCCCGAAGACCACAGCCATCAGGGCCTGGACCCGGCGCAGGGCCCACCGCCCCCCGTAGATGTCCATGCGGGGGATCATCTCCCAGCGGGCGAAGGTGGAGGCCAGGCCCCCGAGCCCCAGGATGTGGTCCAGGTGTCCATGGGTGAGGAGGATCTTATCCAGCCGCCGGAACCCCAGCCCGCTCTGGAGGAGTTGCCGCTGGGTGCCCTCGCCACAGTCCACCAGGAAGCGGTACTCCTTGTGCAACACCATGGTCGCCGGCAGCCCGCGGCGGATGGAAGGCGCCGAAGCGGATGTCCCCAGGAAGACCAGTTCAAACAAGGAGCCCCCTTCCCATGGCTACGGTGTGGTGGTCAGCGTGGCGTTCCGGCGGCGCTGCGCCCGGCGGAGGAACCACTTGTTGATCTCCGCGGCGATGGAAGGCACCAGGATCAGCGGCACCATCACAGCCCACTCCCGGAGGCCCAGGAAGGTGGTGTTGAAGACGGGGTCCAGGAAGGGCACGTAGATGATGGCCAACAGGATGGCCAGGCTGCTCGCCACCGCGTACTGCATGTAGCGGTTGGAGAAAGGCCCGATGGCCCAGAGAGAATACCGCTCCGAGCGGCTGGTGTAGGCCCGGAAGAGTTCCGAGATGGAGAGGGTACTGAAGGCCATGGTCTGGGCGTGGGCCAGGTTGTCGGGGTACCAGCGCAGGCCTGTCACGAAGGCCAGGAGGGTGGCCGTGGTGATGGCCACCGCCTGCACGGCGATGCCGATGGCCATGTCCCGGTTGATGACCGGCTCCTCAGGGGGCCTCGGAGGCTGGTCCATGGTGTCGGGGTCGCCCTGCTCCAGGCCCAGGGCCAGGGCCGGCGCGCCGTCGGTGATGAGGTTCAGCACCAGCAGGTGGATGGCCTGCAGCGGCAGGGGCAGGCCAGCCATCATGGCCACGAAGATGATGAGGATCTCCCCCACGTTGCACGAGAGGAGGTAGTAAACGAACTTGCGGATGTTGGCGTAGATGATGCGCCCCTCCTCCACGGCCGACACGATGGAGGCGTAGTTGTCGTCGGTGAGGACCATGTCGGCCGTCTCCTTGGTCACGTCGGTGCCGGTGATGCCCATGGCCACGCCGATGTCGGCCCGCTTGAGGGCCGGGGCGTCGTTGACGCCGTCGCCAGTCATGGCCACCACGTGGCCGTGGGCCTTGAGGGCCTCCACGATCTGCACCTTGTGCTGGGGCGAGACCCGGGCGAAGACGTTCACCTCGCGGATCGCCTCCCGCAGCCCGTCCAGGCCCAGGCGGTCCAGGTCCCGGCCGGTCAGCACGCGGTCCTCATCCCCGATGAGGCGCAGTTCCCGGGCGATGGCCGCGGCCGTGTTGGGGTAGTCACCGGTGATCATGATGGTGCGGATGCCAGCCCGCCGCGCCACGGCGATGGCATCCCGCACCTCCGGCCGGGCGGGGTCAATCATCCCCATCAGGCCCACGAAGACCAGGTCCCGTTCCAGGTGGTCGGGGTCCGGCCGGTCCACCGGCTCGTAGAGGGGGCGGTAGGCCACGCCCAGCACGCGCAGGGCGTTGGAGGCCATGGCCTCGTTCATCTCCAGGATGCGCTTCCGCTCCTCCCAGCCCAGCGGCGCCTCCCGGCCGTCTTCGTAGATCTTGGTGCACAGGTCCAGGATGACGTCCGGCGCGCCCTTGACGTAGGCCACGTAGGGGGCCGGGTCGCGCCCCTCCACGGGGGCCACCTGCTGGCCGACCTTGTGGATGGTCATCATCCGCTTGCGGGCCGAGTCAAAGGGGATTTCGGCCACGCGCGGGAAGTCCCGCTCCACCTCGTCCTTCCACAGGCCGGCCTTGGCCGCCGCCACCACCAGCGCCCCTTCCGTGGGGTCGCCCACGATGCACCACTGGTCGCTCCCATCGTCCCTTGCCTTCCGCTCCAGCACCGCATCGTTGCACAGGAGGGCGGCCTTCAGCATGAGCATGACCCCGGGGTACGCCTGGAGGTCCACGGGCTGGCCGTCTTCCTGGAACTGGCCCTCAGGCCGGTACCCTTCGCCGGTCACGTTCAGCAGGCTGCCGTCGGCGTACAGTTGCACCACGGTCATCTCGTTCTGGGTGAGGGTGCCAGTCTTGTCGGAGCAGATGACGGTGGCGCTCCCCAGGGTCTCCACGGCGGGCAGTTTGCGCAGGAGGGCATGGCGCTGGACCATCCGCTGCATGCCCAAGGCCAGGCAGATGGTGACCACGGCCGGCAGCCCCTCGGGCACGGCGGCGATGGCCAGGCTCACGGCGACCATGAAGAGTTCCAAGATTTTCGCCTCGGAGGCTTGCAGCCACGAAAGGAAGCCCTGGGAGGCGATGAGTTCAATATGGGTGTCCCGCAGCACGCCGATGACGAAGATGATGCCGCAGATGCTCAGGGCGGCGATCCCCAGCCAGCGGCCCAGTTGGTCCAGGCGCATCTGGAGGGGGGTAGGCTCCGTTTCGTAGGCCTGGATCATCTCGGCAATCTGGCCGATCTGGGTCTGCATGCCCGTGGCCACAGCTACAGCCTTCCCCCGGCCGTAGGTGACCAGGGTGCTCATGTAGGCCATGTTCTTGCGGTCGCCAACGGGGCTTTCGGGGGGAAGGACGGCGAAGGCATCCTTCTCCACCGGCACCGATTCCCCGGTCAGGGAGGCTTCCTCAATGCGCAGGTTGAACTGCTCCACGAGGCGGGCGTCCGCGGGGACGTAGTTGCCGGTCTCCAGCAGGACCAGGTCCCCTGGGACCACCTCCCGGGCCGGGATGACCAGGACCTGCCCGTCGCGCACAACGCGGGCCTCGGGGGCGGTCATCTTCTTGAGGGCAGCCAGGGCTTCCTCGGCCCGGTGCTCCTGCACCACCCCCAGGATGGCGTTGAGGACGACGATGGCCATGATGGCTCCGGCATCCACATATTCCCCGAGGAAGAAGGAGAGGACGCTGGCCACCAGGAGGATGATGACCAGGAAGTTGTTGAACTGGTCCAAGAGCATCTGCAGGATGCCGGGGCGGGGCATCTCGCGCAGTTCGTTGGAGCCGAACTGCGCCAGGCGGCGGGCAGCCTCCTCGGCGGAAAGGCCCTTGTGCAGGTCGGTGCCCAGTGCCACAGCGACCTCTTCAGCGGTTTTGGCATGCCAGTCTGCAGCAAGGGGGTTCTCGCCCATACCCTCCTCCATCCTCGCAAATGGAACAGCCGAAGCGTTTCCCGTTGGAAGCCCACGCGTCCCGCTATCCAGGACGCCCGATTATAGCACACTCTCCCGCAGGGGCAACCCGGGCGGCCTCCTGGCAGTGCCCCACTTTTGCGCAAGTTCACCTTCTCCTGCCCTCACGGCAGCAGGGGATGAGGACGGGGACAAAAAGCGGCGCGCTGGCGTGCTACAGGAACGTGATGCTGAAGGCCCGATCCGGGCCCGAGGGAGGTGGAAGGGGACCTGGCTCTGGCTCCTTCATTCCCGAGGCCCTGAGGCGTATTCCAGAAGCGAGACCAGCAAGCCGATCCCTGCAACGAGGAACGCAACGGCAAACGTGGCATCCGCCCTGGCCGACTCTATGATCCACCGGGCGTTGGCCAGGCCCAGGAGCAGCAAGGCGAAGACAGCCATGTACGCCAGGCCCCGCAGCCCTGGCTTCCACAATTCGTTGGCCCAGTAGTAGGGATCGGGCTCCACTCCAAAGGCCATGACGATCAGTTTGAGCCCTTCCCTGATCTTCTCCTCAAACGTGTAGACAGGCTCGGAAGGGCGGGGCTTTGCCTGCCCCTTGCTTTCTTCAACCACCGCCTGCACCGTCGCCAATACCTCGGCGCCGGTATCCTGCCTCCGGCCCCGGACCACGTGGCCCGGGGAAACCCCGCTGGGCAACGCAAACTTGACCGGATGGGAGCAGTCCGGGCAGGGCATCTCCACCCGCAGGTTCTGCAGCAAGGGGTCAGTTCGTGTAGACCCAATGAAAGAAAGCAGGCCTCGTCTCTGGATGGCCCAAAGCCAATCGTCAATGGACAACCCCTCCTCCCGCAAGTGGTCTCGCAGGGCTTCGTTTTCCTGGGCCATCTGGATGACTTCCACACCCTCCAGAGCGATCCGCCCTGTGCCGCCACAGCGGCGGCACCCCTGCTCCCGGATGAAGCGCGTGGCCTGGCCAGAGGCCACCTCCTCGCTCGTGAACTCCAGGGCCGGCAACTGAGCCACCAGGTTCTGCACCGTCTGCACTACCTGGGCCACGGCCTCGGAGGACCCACCCAGAAGGCGCGCCTGCTCCTGGAGCACGCTCTCGGGCAGGAGGGCGAAGACCAGCGGCCCGTACCGCGCCAGGAGGTGCCCCCGGATCTGCTCCCAGGACAGGGCCCGAGCAGCCTCCGTGACAGCCCCCACGCGCACATAGGAGGGCTCTCCGTCAGAGGTCCGCCGCCCCGTCACCACCCAGCCGGCCTTGAGGTCCCCAGGCAACTGAAAGGCGATCAGTTCCGTGCAGGAGCAGGGGACGGTCACCCTCTCCCCCGCCCTCTCCGGCTGCCGGTGCATCAACCAGCCGAAAAACTCCAGAGGGACCCTGGCAGCGACGAGCCTGCGGCGGAAGCCGGCATCGGCCTTGGCCTGCGCCACCACCTGCTGCACGGTCATCTGCACTTCGCCCGCGCCGCCACACACCGGACACCCCTTTCCAGGGACGGTGCCCACCCGCTCCGCCCGCCCGGCGCGCACCTCCGAAGCGGTGAAGTCCACGGCCGGGAGCCGTTCCACCTCGCGCTTGAGCGCTTGCCAGGTCTCCTCGGCCAAGGGCGCGGGCTTCAGATCGGGCTGGCCCGAGGCCCTCTCCCACACTTGGCGCCAGACCACGGCCGGCCCCAGCACCTCTGTCACCCCCTTGCCGAAGGTCGCCGCAAGCCGAGCGCACACCAGGTCCCTGGCCCGGCAAGCCCTGTCGTAGGCCTCGGGATTCTGGGTGAGCGCGACCTGGACCCGGTTCAGTTCCGCACCCAGCCCGGGGTACTCGTCCATCAGGTCCACAACCTGCAGGACGATCTCGGGCGTTGGGGTCCCGGGCTTCAGGCCCAGGGCCTCCCAGTAGGCTCCCTCAGCAATCAGGCGGCGGAGTTCTTCCTCGTTGGACATCTCCCTGCGCTCCTCCTTCAAGTTATAGCCACCGGGCCACCTACTACTTGACCACAATGAAAATCTCGTTTTCGGCCATGCAGATCACGGTTGCAGTCTCGTAGAGGCGCACGGCCGTGCACCCCTACTCAGATTGCGTATCGTTAAGAACCATCGTGGCGCAGTACTACCCTCCCAAAAGCCCCTTCTCCTCTTTGGATAGCAGGAAGCGCGTCTCCAGAAAGGCCTGCAACTCCGTCGTCCGGTTGGATAGGCGTTGGCACACCTCCTGAGGCGCTGAGCCTTGGGCGGGCACTGCATCCAGAGCCTCTTTCACCGCCCTCACTTTCCCCTCCAAGGCCTGGCGCAGCCCAGGCTCGGCCTGGACGCGCGGGTGGTTCAACTTGGAGTTGGCCACTTGGAGGACACCGTGGGCAGAGTGCCGCAGCGTGGCAACACCTTCAGCGGAGACAGGCTTCGGCGGCCCGCCGATTTTCTTACCAGGGGGCGGTGGAGGGGGAGTCCCTTCCCCCTTGTTCCCCCGGTCAATGATGGGGTGGGGCTTGGGAATGGGCCGTCCATCCAGAACGCTCAGGCGCTCCAGGTGCAGGCAGTCGTCGCTCCACAGGTCGTGGATCAGGAGGCTCACCGTTTTGTCGGCCGCCGCCTTCAGGATGGGCTGGAACCTGGAACGCCCTCCAGGGCCGAAGACGGGCACGAATTGGTAGTTCCCCACGCGGAAGTAGCGGGCTTCCCCCTCCGGGGTCTTCTCCACCTTGTAGAGGCCAATGGAAACGGCATTGCCCGGCTCCCCTACGTGGCTCAGTTCTCCAGGGAAGGCAACTTCGCACGGGACGCCATCCCCGTCGTGGAGCAGGACCTCCCCCTGCATCTCCAGGAGGACGCCGTAATCCCGGTTGATCTTGCCCGTGCCGAGTTTTGCCCCCATCCTCCGAGCGTACAGCGCCGCGCCCCGGGCCACGGCCTCCATGGGGTCCACGGGGAACCCCTGTTCCCGCACGGCGCTCAGTTCCTGGACCACCTGGGGATTGGCGCGGAAGACCTCGGCGACCACCGCCTGGACGCACGGCATGTGCATGGGCCCGCCGATGAGGAGCACGTGTTGCAGGTCCTGCGGACGCAGGCTGCTCTCCGTCAGGGCGAACTCCACGTGGCTGCGGAACGCTGCAAGCAGCGGGCGCAAGGCGTCCTCCAGGATCACCCAATCCCTGCCCCCGTCCAGGCGGTCCTTGGAGGTGCGGGCCATCTTCACCTCCAGGGGGCGGCCCCGGTAGGTGGCATGGACGCGGGTGGCCGGGACCTTGGAGAGGTGGATCTTCGCCTGCTCCACGGCATCGCGCAGGGAGCAGAAGTCGCTCCACGCCTCTGGGGCCGCGGCCGCCTGGGCCGCGCCCGGGGCCTGCGCCTCCAGCAGCGCGAGGAGCAGGTCCCTCAGTTCCTTGGGCAGGCCGGCCCCCTCCAGGTCGGGCAGATGCGCGCTCGTCCCCTCCCCCGGGGCCGCGCGTGGCGGCAGGAGAGGCTGCAGGTCCTCCAGGCCGTACACGGCCACGGCCTCGGCGAGGAGAGTAT